>RFQW01000236.1 GCA_009924765.1 Planctomycetota bacterium
GGCCCGCCACGCGGCGCACGGGGCGCGACTCGACGGGCTTGTGCGATGGATCGGCCTTCGCCTTGGCGGCCTCGGCGTCGGCGGCCACCTGCAGTTCCTCGCGGAACTCGGCGCGCGCGGCGGCGAGCGACACCAAGCCCTCCACGCGGCCTCCAAAGGGCTCCAACTTCAGTTCGCTGCGGAAGCGTTCCAGCTTGGCACGGCGCGCAGCCTCCAGCACCGACGGGTGCTCCTCGGGTGCGGCGGCTTCATCCTTCTTCTGCTGGTCTGCGGACATCGTGCGAATAGTAGTGCAGGGACGGCTCGGGCTGCGAAGGATCCGGCGGGCATCGACTCCCCGTCACATCACGCTTTGCGGATGAGCGTGGTCACTCCCGAAGGATGCGTCACGCCGGGGGAATCGAAGACTGCGACGTCAGGGCATTGAAGTCGACGACGCCGGCATTCGAGGCCGCAGCCTCTCGAACGAGTGCGTCGAAGCGCGCGATGGTGGACTCGGAAACGTAGTGTGGCGCCAACACCTGAACACGCTTGAATTTCGCCTTCTTGGCCTTGCGATTCGCCGCATCATCCTGCGGCTCCTGCATCACCGAGTGAACCGAGACGAGCAGGTCTTCGCGCTTTCCTGGGAGATAGTGAATGGTCAACTCGAGGTGCGCTTGCGGGGTGCCACCCAATTCCAATCGCTCAAGATCCTGCGACTGCATCGGTTGCTCCGATCGTGGCTGGCGATTGGGAAGCGAGAATCCGCCGGAGTGCACGACGGACTGGTGCCAGCATTCATGGCGTTCACTGAACGGCTTCGATGCCGCCTGCCACGGGATCACGATGCAGCCAACCAGAAGGCAGCCTGCCTCGACGATCCAGGCGACGATCAACACGATCCCCGTCGGCACAAAACCTTTCACGTTGAACCAGCCGTTCTCAAGAAGCGGGCCAGTGATGAATGACCAAGTCTCTGCGGGGTAGCGGATCGCCTCAAACCAGACCTCTGGCGCTGAAATCTGTCCCGATCTGGCCAGAAGTGTAGACACAAAACCAAGCCACGCGAATCCCACCAGAGCGAGTCCCGCAACGCCTCCAAGCAAGGCGGCGAACACGGGACTGCGAACCTTCGCAATCCGAACGCCCGATCCGACAGCCAACCCGACAAGTCCACCCGCGATGACCGCGACGATGACGTTGAACACCCCGATGCACGGGCTGAACACCACCAACAGTGCGTACACGCCACCGATCAGCCAAGCCGCGACAATGCCGAACACGAGCGGCAACGGCCAGGCAAGTCCGAACGCGCCGCTCGGGCTGTAGGGTTGCCAAATGCGAAGCGAGTTGGCTTCAGCCGGAAGCCCCGAATCATTCTGCAGCATGCGTTTCCTCCGGAAGTTGCGTAAGCGCGAAGGTTACGGCAGCAAAGCGGTGCGTCAACAGCGTCACCAGTTGCTGCGCCTGACGATCGCCGCGTTAGACTTTGCGGCCCGCATGACTGCCCCCACCACCATCCGTCGCATCGGCGTGCTCACCGGCGGCGGTGATTGCCCGGGTCTGAACGCCGTCATCCGCGCCGTGGTGAAGACCGCCATCCTGCAGCATGGCATCGAGGTGGCGGGCATCGAGGACGGCTTCCAGGGACTGATCGAGGATCGCGTGCGCCCGCTGTCGACCACCGATGTGTCGGGCATCCTGGTGCGCGGCGGCACGGTGCTGGGCAGCAACAACGCGGCGGCACGGTGCTGGGCAGCAACAACCGCTGCAATCCGCGACGACACCATGTGGGCGACGATCAGGATGGCAATCCGGTGCATCGCGACGTGACCGATCGCTGCGTGGAGGTGGCCAAGCGCCACAAGCTGGACGCGCTGATCGTGATCGGCGGCGACGGCACCATGGCCGCGGCCAGTTCGCTGGTGGAGAAGGGCCTGAACGTGATCGGTGTGCCCAAGACGATCGACAACGACATCGTGGGCACCGAGATCAGCTTCGGATTCCTGACCGCGGTGAACACCGCCACCGAGGCGCTGGACAAGCTGCACAGCACCGCCGACAGCCATCACCGCGTGATGGTGTGCGAACTGATGGGACGCAACGCCGGCTGGATCACGCTGACCGCCGGCGTGGCCAGCGGTGCCGACGTGATCCTGCTGCCCGAGATTCCCTTCGACCTTGACGCGGTGGCCAAGTACATCGACGAGCGCATGCACAAGGGTCCGGGCTTCGCCATCGTGGCTGTGGCCGAAGGCGCACGCATGCGCGGCGGCGAGCAGGTGGTGGCGCGCATGGTGCACAACAGCGCCGATCCGGTGCGCCTGGGCGGCATCGGTCAGCGCGTGGCCGACAGCATCGCCAAGCTGTGCCGCGTGGAAACGCGCACCACGGTGCTTGGGCACATCCAGCGCGGCGGCACGCCGATTCCGGCCGATCGCATCCTGGCCACGCACTTCGGCTACCACGCCATCCAGACGCTGATGAACGGTGGCCGCAACCGCATGGTGGTGCGGCAGAACAACATCTTCGGCGACGTGGACCTGCTGTTCGCCGCGGGCAAGCAGCGCTTGGTGCCCGATGATCATCCGCTGATCAGCGCGGCGCGCGCGCTTGGCACCAGCTTTGGCGACGGCGTGCCGCACAGCCACTACCCCGATCCCAAGCCCGCGGTGGTGGTGTGAGCGCAGCGCGCGGAGGTGATGGCGCCTCCAAGGCGACGCGCACCGCCCTGCAACGCGCGGTGTTTCTGGATCGCGACGGCACGATCATCCTGAATGACGGCGATCTGGGCGACCCTTCGCGCGTGGAACTCCTGCCGGGCGTGGTTGAAGGCGTGCGGCAGCTGTGCGCCAACCGGTACGCGATCGTGGTGGTGACCAATCAGGGCGGCGTGGCGCGCGGCAAGTACGACGAGGCGGCCGTGCACGCCACGCATGCACGACTTGAAGAAGTGCTGCGCGAAGCCACCGGACTTCCGCAGGTGGTGCGAGCGTTCTACTTCTGCCCGTTCCATCCGGAGGGATCGGTGGAGGCGTATCGACGCGAGCATCCATGGCGCAAGCCCGCGCCCGGCATGCTGCTGGCCGCGGCGCAGGAACATGCGCTGGACCTGTCGGCAAGCTGGATGGTGGGCGATCAGGAGCGCGACGTGCAGGCGGGTGCGGCCGCGGGTTGCCGCTCGATCCTGATCGGTGCGGCCAACGGCACCAGCGACGCCGACTATTTCGCGCGCAACGTGGATGAGGCCGCTGCGCGCATCCTGCACGTGGACGCCCCGCAGGTGGCCGCCGGCGTGGTCACGCTGCACGCAGCGCACCCCAATCTGCTTCAAGACGCCGCGCTTCGTCTGGCCATCACCGCAGCCGCCGAATCGCTGGCCGAACGCACGGGCGTGCGGCTTTTCTCGCTTGAATGGACCGGCAGCCAGCTCACGGCCACGCTGGCCGGCGGCGAGATCGTGGCACTGGGCTTCGCGGCCGAGCTGCGGCGCGCCACGCAGCGCTGGTGGCAGGGTCACGGCGGATCGGGTCCACTGTGGGCTGGCGCATGAGATCCGCACTGCACGAAACCGAACGACTGCTGGTGGTGCTGCCCTCGTGGGTGGGCGATGCGGTGATGTGCACACCAGCGTTGCGTGCACTTCGCGCGGCGGC
>RFQW01000237.1 GCA_009924765.1 Planctomycetota bacterium
TTCTATCGTGGGGTGAATCCCCATGTGGGGCGTTGGCAGCTGGCTTGACGCCGTCATGGCAGTCGATTGGGCCACTGAATATGCCGAGTTTCGAACCGAGCCAAGGCCGTGTCAACGCGGTGGCTTTCGACCCCGTTAATTCCAAAAGATTCTTCGTCGGCGCAGCCACTGGAGGAATTTGGCGCACCACCGATGGAGGATCAACCTACACGCCTCTCACCGATAAGATGCCGACTTTGGCGGTGAGTTCTCTCGTGGTGGACTCCTCCAATCCCAATCATATCTACGTGGCTACGGGCGATGCCGATGGAGGCGCAGGCATGAGCATCGGAGTGTGGCATTCGCTGGATGGCGGAACCACTTGGTCTGCAACTGGGCTGAATTTCCCGAATACCGATTACGTTCAAATCTACAAACTGATCCAGCATCCCACTCAACCGGCCACGCTTTTTGCTGCTACGACGAAGGGTCTTTATACGACCACCAACAATGGCACAACATGGAAGCAGTCGCTGGCCACTTACACGATCTTTGATCTGAAATTCAAGCCGGGCACACCCGCCACGCCGATGGCGCTGAGCACGCACAGCACCAGCACCTGCGCCTGCTGCGCCATGCCCAGCTGCACGCCGAACACCTGCGCCACGAACAGCACCACGCAGCCCTCGAACAGCGCGGTGCCGTTCATGTTCACCGTGGCGCCCAGCGGCAGCACGAAGCTGGCCACCGATGGCCGGATGCCGAGATCGCGCTCGCTCACCTCGATGCTGGTGGCCAGCGTGGCGTTGCTCGAACTGGTCGAGAAGGCCGTGGCCATGATCGGGATGCAACCGCGCAGGAAGGCGACCGGACCGCGACCCACGACCACCTTCAGCAGCGCGGGATACAGCACGAACAGCTGCACCAGATACAGCCCCAGCACCAGCGCCACGAACAGCGACAGCTTGCCCAGCAGCGACATGCCGAACTTGCCCGTGGCGACGAAGATGAGGCAGAACACGGCGAGCGGCGCCAGACGCATGGCCACGCCCACGATCCACACCATGGCGTCGGCGATGGCATCGAGCGCATCCACCACGCGCTGCCTGCGCGCAGGTGCCTGCACCCCCACGCCCGCGCCGAACAGCAGCGCGAACACGATCAGCGGCAGCATCTGCATCTGCGCGATGGCGCCGATCATGTTGCGCGGCAGGAACATCTCGAGCACCAGGTTCATCTTGGCCGTGGCGGTGGTCGCAGCGGCGGCCGGCGTGGCGCCGCGCAGGATCTGCGCCTCGCCCGAGAAGGCCTGCATCAGGTCGGCGCGCATGGCGGGATCGAAGCCCTCGCCTGGCCGCACCCAGTGCATCGCCGCAAGCCCGAGCAGCACCGAGAACGCGGTGGTGACCAGGAAGAAGATCGCGGTGCGCACGCCCATTCGCCCGAGCGCGGCCAGATCGCCAAGGCGCGCCACCGACGCCGCGAGCGCCGCGAACACGAGCGGCACCACCACCAGGAACAGCAGTCGCAGGAACACCTGCCCGATCGGATAGGCGATCCAGTCGGTCACCCACGCCAGCGACTCGCGCCTCGACGCGTCCCCGTCGGTCAGGGCGTGGGCGCCCACGCCAGTTGCCGCACCCAGCGCCAACGCGATCAGGATCGCCCAGTGGTTCACCGTTCGTCGAGCCATGCGGCGCAGGGTACGAAGGCTCGCCGCCGCGCGCCGCTAGAAGCCGCGCACGATGTACGGGTTGCGACGGCGCTCGCGCCCGATGGTGGTGTCGGGGCCGTGACCGGGGAACACCCGTGTGTCGTCCGGCAACTTCATCAGCACCTGCTGCAGCGAATCGCGCATGGCATCGGCGTCGCTGCCGGGGAAATCGATGCGACCGATCGAGTCGAGGAACAGCGTGTCCCCCACCAACGCGGTGCGCGCGGCCGGGCACCACAGCGTGACGCTGCCGGGCGAGTGGCCCGGCGTGTGCAGCACCTTCCATTCGGTGACACCAAGCGTGAGCGCGTCGCCATCGCGAAGTTCTCCGCTGGGTGGCGTGACCGACACCGGCTCCCCGATGAACTGCGACAGGTTCAGCATGGGATCGGCGAACCAGTCGCGCTCGAGCGGATGCGCAAGCACCGGCAGTTCGCCGAGTTCGCCGCACACCTGATCGATGCCGGCGATGTGGTCGGCGTGCGCATGGGTGCACAGGATCGCCACCGGCTGCAGCGATGAACCGCGCAGGAACGCGAGCAAGGGTCTCGGGTCCTCGCCCGGATCCACGATCCAGCAGTCGTCGGATTCGCCATGCGGCGGCGCCACCACGTAGGCGTTCGTGGCGCAGCGACCGAGTTCAAAGGCATGCAGGCGCAGTTCCATCTGCACAGGTATAGGGCAACCACGCGGCACGCGGCGACCCCGGCCACCGCGCACGCGCGCTTTCTATACTGCGCGCGTGTCGAAGTCCTTCGCAGCCCTGTGGATCGCAATGGCCTTGCACGGCCTGACGCTCTCGGGCTGCGACACCGCCAGCAGCGACTTCGCCAGTTTCACGGCATCGTTCAGCCCGCCCACGCCGGCCCAGGCCGCACAGTGGGCCGTGGACCCCTACGACCCCGAGAACGAGCGTCGTGGCACCATCCTGCTTGCCAACGCCCCCTTCGGCGGCACGCCTGCCTACACCAAGATGTACCGCATCTACGTGGAGGACAACCCCAATCCGCTGGTGCGTTCCGCCGCGCTGGAGGCGCTGGGTCGCCACGGCGAGCCCGAAGACGCCGAGCTGGTGGCGAAGCAGCTGAAGGACAAGTCGGTGCAGGTTCGCATGGCCGCCGCCAAGGCGCTGCAGCGACTGCACAACCCGAAGGTGACCGCGATCATGTGCTCGCGCCTGATCGACGAGGGCGAGGACTCCGGCGTGCGCATCGAGCTTGCGGTGGCACTGGGCCAGTACGCCAGCGACGACGTGTTCCAGGCGCTGGCCGCCACGCTGGACGCGCGCGAACTTGGCGTGAACCTGGCCGCGCTCGACAGCCTGCAGCTGCTCACGGACCAGGATTTCGGCATCGATCGTCCGCTGTGGCTCAGCTGGTATCGCAGCACCAAGTCGCCCTTCCGCCAACAGCAGCAGTACCTGTATCCCACCTATCAGCGCGAGAAGGGTTTCTGGGATGCGATCATGTTCTGGCAGCCGCTGGTGTTCGAGAAGCCAGGCCTGCCAGCCGGCATGGAAGAGCCGTCGGGTGCGGCACCGAAGCAGCCATTCGGCAACATCGGTGATGGCAAGGCGCCCGAGGCGAAGGGACCGTGACGTGAACTGCGTTTCGCACGGCCGCTCGTGAGCACGCCCGCAACCAAGTCCGATGCCACGCCGCTCACGCATGCGGCGATCGGCCCCGATGATCCATCCGACGGATTGATGGCCGCCAGCGAGGCGGAGGCTTCGCTGCTCGACGAGGGACAGATCCGCTCAGGCCGCCTGGCCGGCAAGAGCATGCGTGCGGCCATCTGGATCCTTGCGGTGCCGGTGCTGCTGCAGCAACTCATGATCGCGTGCGTGGGACTGGTGGACAAGATCGTGGCGGGCAACCTGCCCAACGAGATCGTGGTGCCGGCGCTTGATGGCATCGGCATCGGCACCTAC
>RFQW01000238.1 GCA_009924765.1 Planctomycetota bacterium
GGTCTGGCCAAGGCCTGCAAGGAGCGCACCGTCGCCCGCGAGGACCTGATCGGCGGCACCTTCACCATCAGCAACGTGGGCAGCTACGGCGGCACCTTCGCCACCCCCATCATCAACTACCCCGAGGTGGCCATCCTGGCCGCCGGCAAGGCCAAGGAGCAGGTGCTCACCAAGAACGGCGCGTTCTATGCCGGTCTGGTGCTGCCGCTGTCCCTCAGCTGCGACCATCGCGTGGTGGATGGTGCCGAGGGCGCCCGCTTCCTGAACACGGTGGTGGAGTTGCTCGAGAACCCCGACCGTCTGCTGGGCTGAGTTGGTTGGGTTGACTTGGCTTGGTTGATCTGGCTGGCTGAGCCTCTGCCTGCGTCGATCGGTAGACTTGCTCGCATGCGGCGAGTCATCGCATCCATCGCAACAATCCTGCCCGCGGCCACCTGCCTGGCCATGCAGCAGAGCGCACCGCCCACACCCAAGGTGGAAACGCCGGGTGGCTGGCCCTTGCTGGGCTACGGCTTCGCCGCCGTCATCTTCGTGGCCGCCGTGTTCATCAGCGTGCGAACGGCCAATCGTCAGGATCTGGACGAAACAGGAGCCAACCAATCATGAAGCGCCGACCACCGATCGCCCTGCTCACCCTGAACGCCGCGCTGCTTGGCACGCTGGCCACCTTCGCACCGGGCGCCGAGGCGCAGCAGGCGGCCCGCTCGCGTGGCCGCTACGGCATCATCAGTGGCTGGGTGATGAACTGCGACCCGGAGATGGCCTACATCATGGACGAGACCAACCAGGAAGTGGTCGCCGTGTACTGGGATGAGCGCGTGAAGCAGTTCATCGGCCAGGGCTACCGAAACATGGCCAACGACGCGGCCTCCTTCCAGACCAACCGCTGAGGATCCATCCATGCACCACGCACACAGCATCCTCTGGAACCGCACCGTGCTCACCTGCTCGGCGGTCGTGTTCGCCATCCTGATCTGCTTCCAGATCGCCCGGCCCCGCGTGGCCTTCGCCGGCGACTCGGTGCAGGGCAAGGGTGGCATCAGCATGGCGTCGATCCGCAACGGCTTCTCGCAGCAGTACTACTCGCCCATGTGCCTCTGGGTGGTGGATGATCAGAGCGAGATGCTCTTCATCTACTACGTGGAAAACGTGACCGACAAGCGTCTGCAGCTGCGGTGGAGCGAGAGCCTGCCCAAGCTGTTCCGTCAGGCACGCGGCAACTGATTCCGATCATGGCCGTCGCTGAAACGCAGCGCACGCCCGTGGACGCCACCATGGTGAAGCGCCGGGTGGCGCAGTTCACCAGTCGCAGCATCAAGTCCGGCATGAAGGCCCAGGGCCTTCGCATGTGCATGGGCATGGTCGACCTCACCACGCTCGAGGGCAAGGACAGTCCAGAGAAGGTGCGCGCACTGTGCGCCAAGGCCAGGAACCCGGCGGGTGGCAGTGGTGCGATGAAGCAGCCGGTGCCCGCAGTGGCCGCCGTGTGCGTGTACCCGAACCTGGTGCGTGTGGCGAAGGAAGCGCTGCGTGGATCCGATGTGAAGGTGGCTGCCGTTGCGACCGGTTTCCCGAGTGGCCAGTACCCACTCGACATCCGCCTGCGCGATGTGCGCGATGCGGTGGAGGCTGGTGCCGACGAGATCGACATGGTGATCAGCCGTGGCCTGTTCCTTGCGGGCAAGTTCGACGAGATCCGCCACGAGATACGCGAGACGAAGGCCGCCTGCGGCGCCGCACACCTGAAGATCATCCTGGAGACGGGTGAACTGGAAACGCTCGACAACGCGCGCTTCGCCAGCGACCTTGCCATCGAGGCGGCCATGAGCGTGCCAGGCGCCGCGCCACTGCAGGATGGCGAGGTGTTCATCAAGACCAGCACCGGCAAGGTGCAGCCCGCCGCCACCATGCCTGTCACGCTGGTCATGCTGCAGGCGATCATGGACTGCCATCTGCGCGGCGGCCCGCGCATCGGCATGAAGCCGGCTGGCGGCATCCGCACCGCCAAGAGTGCGCTGCACTACCTGGTCATGGTCAAGGAAACGCTGGGTGACGCATGGCTGCAGCCACACCTGTTCCGCTTTGGTGCCAGCGCGCTGGCCAACGACCTGCTCCGGCAGATCCTGAAATTGGAACGTGGCACCTACGCCGCGGCGTGGGATCTGGCGGAGTGACTCACCGCGCCGGCGCGCGCAGGTGCATCACGAAACCCGACTTTCGGCACTCCAGGGGACGCAGTCGTCGCATCGCGTTGCGAACCGCCGTCAGGCCCTTGCGTGTGCCAGGGTGCTTCTGCATCTCGAGCAGCAGTGTGGTCTCGAACAGCGTGCTCTCCGTCCAGTCCACCTCGGTCAGGAACCCTGACACGCTGACCGCGCGCGTGACCCGCAGGAAGCGCGTGATGCGCTCCTTCGGCAGCAGCAGCGTTCGGCAGCCTCCGAAGTGGATCATGCGGCCCGCACACTTGCCCGCAAGCGCGTACTCGAGCTGATCCAGATCCATCTTCTCGTCGTGACGGCGCACGTCACCGGGCAGCAGCAGGCCCTTTCGGGTGTGCATGGCAAGCCACAGGATGTCGTAGTTGGCGTGCTTCTCCATCAGCCACTTGCGCAGATAGTGCTCAAGCTCTGCGCGCGTGGCCACATCACGATGGATGAACGGCACCTTGTAGTCGCTGTCGTGCAGCAGACGCAGTGCCGGCAGCACACTCACGGTAGATGACAGCCCGAACCACTCGTTCTCGAGACAGAACACACCCTTGGGGTGGATGAAGGTGCTGGGATTAGTGGTTCGCTTGTGTTCCATCGTCGTTCACCATGCCGGCGGCCCATGTGATGCCACCCACCAGATGCTGCTGGAACAACGGGTCGGCGAAACTTTCCTTGGTGTGGCCCATCGCCGTGTACCAGGCACGACCCTTGCCCACACCATGCTTCCAGGCGATGGGGTGATCACCGCCCATGTTGTTGTCGCCCGTCTGCTTGTCGTCGATCGAGGCAAGCACATCCACCTTGCCGCGTGGATTCGTCTTGAAGGCATACCACTCGTCGTCGCGCCGCCATGGATCCGGCAAGCCGCGCATGCTCACATCCTGTGGTCGCTCCACGTGCACATCGTTCGGCATCACCCTGGTGTGGTCACGGAACCACGCGCCGACCAACTGGCCGTACCAAGGCCAGTCGTACTCCGTGTCCGCCGCGGCATGCACACCGGCGAAGCCACCACCCTGCTCGATGTAGTCCTCGAACGCCTTCTGCTGTGGCCCCGGCAGCACATCGCCGGTCGTGCTGAGAAAAACGACCGCCTTGTAGCGCTTGAGTTCCTCGGGCGTGAAGCGCGCCGGATCCTCGGTGTGCTCCGTGACCCACTTGCCCTTGCCGATCGACTGCACCGTGGCCACACCGACCGGAATGCTGGCGTGGCGATAGCCGCGGGTACGCGTGAACACCAGCACGCGTGGCATTTCACCTGACGACGCATCGGGCGCGAGTGGCACCACTGGATGCAAGGGAAACCGATAGGCCCCCCAGAACAGGCCCAGACCCACGGTCAGAGCGACCAGAAACAGGATCGGCAGCCATCGATGTGCCCATCCGTGCATGTGTGAACCGTGCATGTGC
>RFQW01000239.1 GCA_009924765.1 Planctomycetota bacterium
GCTGTGGGGTTCGGTGGGCATGGGTGTGCTGCTCGTGCTCAGCCTGACCGCCGCCTTCGCACTGCCGGAGTTGCTGCTGATCGCGTTCGCCCAGGTGCAGAGCCATGCCGACCCCCGTGACGGTTCAAGCGACGCCGGCTGATTCGCCGGGCGCTCGCGCGCACGCACCACCCGACCCGCGGCCAACATCGCGCCGCGGACCGGAGGTGACGGTGCGCCTTGGATCTTGTCACTCGGCCTGGTCGCCTTGTGCCGCTTCCTTCAGGTCCTTCAGGCTCATGTCGGGCGCCACCATGCTGCGGAACTCCCGGGTGCGGGTGGACACGCTCCGCCACATGTGCCGTGCACCCTGGGCGTGCTTCGCCACAGCCATCGAGTGGTCCGCCTGGAATCCCATGTCGCCGCCGTCGCGGATCGCCGACTCGTCGGCGCTCAGGAACACGAACTGCCATCCATCCTTGCGGCAGTCGCGGATCATCTGCTTCACCTGTGGGCCGGTGAATTCGCGGCTGGAGTTCTCCTGGCCATCGGTCACCAGCACGAACACGATGCGAGCGGGGCGTTCGGTTGCGGGCATGGCGTGCAGCGCCGCCTTCAGGTCGTTGATGCCGCGGCCCACCGCGTCATGCAGCGGCGTGCTGGCCCGGGGCACGTAGGTGGCCTCGGTGAGCGGCTGCACCTGAGCGATCGGCGTGAACTTGTACAGCACCTCGTACGGGTCCTGCGTGTCGAACTGCACCAGCGTCAGGCTGGCGGGGTTGGGCTGCGCCTTCTGTTCGGTCAGGAACGCGTTGAAGCCCCCGATGGTGTCCTGCCGGATGCTCTGCATGCTTCCGGTGCGGTCCAGGATGATGGAAATGTGCGTGCGATCGCTCTGCGCGTTAGTCATGCAGTGGTCCCCTTTGGTTGGTTGGCGAAACGGCGGTGGCGGAACGGTTGGGCCTGGCCCCGGTGGACAGGCCCTGCGGAGTGGCGGCCACAGTAGGCCGCGCGAAAATCGAAAGTCAAGTGCTGCGGTTCAGGTTGAGCCGTCCCGAGGGTGGCTTCCCCGTAGGGGAAGAAATCTCGACGGCAATCTTGAGCGCGGCGGTGAAGCGGGGGGGTGCTGGGTTCATGACGGCATCATCGGTGCCGATTCGTGACGCATTTCGGACATGCGCGGGGGACCCGGTGGTGTGCGCTTTGAACCGTGATCGTGGCAGGAAATTCGGCCGTGTTTTGAGGGAGTGCCTTCGGCGATCGGTAGGGTGCGTGCAGCGGGTATTGACCGCACGCAACGCACGCGCCATGCACGGGCGCAGTTGTCGCACGCTTGACCCAGACGACAATGTACATACACTATACATATGACCACGACGGCTTCGACTGGGATCCCGCCAAGGACGCCGCGAACCGCGCCAAGCACGGCGTGGGGTTCGACGAAGCGGCGTCCGCCTTCGAGGATGCGCGCGGCATGATCATCGCCGACCCTGATCACTCCACCTCGGAGGACCGATTCGTGCTGCTTGGCTTCAGCGGCCGCGGCCGACTGCTGGTGGTGGTGCACTGCTGGCGCAAGCGTGACGCGTTGATTCGCATCATTTCCGCCCGCTGCGCCCACAGCAGCGAGGCGCGCCAGTACATCCGAAGGCGCTAGGAGCACGACATGCGACCCAAGTACGACTTCTCGAAGGCTGGTCCCAATCCGCACGCCGCGGCACTGAAGTCGCCCGTCACGATCCGGCTGGATCGATCCACGGTGCAGTACTTCAAGGATCTCGCCGGCAAGCTTGGCATGCCGTACCAGAGCCTGATCAACCTGTACCTGCGCGACTGTGTGGCCAACCGCCGCACGTTGGACATGCGCTGGCGGCCCGGCGGCGGCACCGGCTGAAAAGCGAACAGGCCCGCTCCGGGGAGCAGGCCTGTGAGTGCCGAAGGGCGGACTCGAACCGCCAACCTGAGCGTTATGAATGCTCCGCTCTAGACCAGTTGAGCTACTTCGGCGAGAGGGAAGATTCTAGCGAAAGAAAGCCATGGGTGGCTTGCTAGGGGTGCGCGCGTGCCGCCGAGCGCGGCGTTTCGGGCCTGTTTACGGGGCAACTCTGCCGCGCTCAGTGCGCGGCCACCGGCGAACCGGTGTTCAGCCAGTGGGCGATGGCGGGCTCCCGCGCAGCATCCGGGTGCTTGCGCACGATGGCCGCCGCCACCAGGCCCATGAACAGCGGCTGCGGGTGCAGCGGGCGGCTGGTCAGCTCGGGGTGGAACTGCGCCGCGATGAAGCAGGGGTGATCGCTCGCGCCCAGCTCCAGCACCTGCATGATCGGATGCTTGGTGTGGCGGCCGCTGAAGTGCAGACCGGCCGATTGCAGCGCGTCGATGTAGTTCGGCTCCACCTCGTAGCGGTGGCGGAAGCGCTCGCGCACCGTGGTGGCGCCGTACAGCTTCGAGGCGAACGACTCGGGATCCAGCTGCACATCCTGTCCGCCCAGGCGCATGGTGCCGCCCACGATGCCTTCCAGCTTCTTCTGGTCGGGCAGTTCGCTGATGAAGGCGTGCGGCGTGGCCGGGTCGAACTCGGTGCTGTTGGCGTCGCGCAGGCCCAGCACGTTGCGGGCGTACTCGATGACCGCCATCTGGAAGCCCAGGCAGATGCCCAGGAACGGCAGCTTGGTGGTGCGTGCGTGCTCCACGCAGCGGATCTTGCCTTCCACGCCGCGCTGACCGAAGCCGCCCGGCACGATGATGCCGTCCATGTCCTTCAGGGTGGCGGCCACCTTGGCGGCGCTGTCGAGCGCGCTGGTGTCGAGCCAGTGAAGTTCCACGGCGGCGTTCAGGTGGATGCCGCAGTGCTCGATGGCCTTGTCGATGCTGGCGTAGGCATCGCGAAGGCTGGCGTACTTGCCCATCACGCCGATCTTCACGCGACGACTGCGCGGGCTCGCCAGCTTGGCGCTGAACTCGTTCCAGCCACGGCGCGCCACGTCCTCGCGCGTCACGTCCACGCGGTCGTGCAGGTTCAGGATGGACAGGATCTCGCGATCAAGACCCGTGGTGCGCATGGCATCGGGGGGGGATCACGTAGATGCTGTCGCGGTCGTGCATGCTGAAGATGCGCTTCATGGGCACGTTGCTGAACATGCCGATCTTCTGCATCACCTTCTCGCCCACGGGATTCGTGGCGCGGCAGGCGATCACGTGCGGCTGCACGCCGCACTCCATGAGTCGCTTGATGCCAAGCTGCGCGGCCTTCGACTTCTGTTCGCCCAGCGTGGCGGGCTCCAGGATGTAGGTGAGCGCCACGAAGCAGGTGCTTTCGGGGCCTTCCTCGAAGGCCAGTTCGCGCAGCGCCTCGATGTAGAAGCCGTTCTCGTAGTCGCCCGCGGTGCCGCCCACTTCCACGAACACCACGTCGGCGGGACCGCCGTTGGGGCCGCCGGTCATGGCCAGCTGGCGGATCTTCAGCTTCACCGCACCGGTGACGTGCGGAATCATCTGCACATCGCGGCCGAGGTAACCGCCGCGACGCTCGCGATCCAGGATCTCGCCGTAGATCTGTCCGGCGGTGATGAAGTTCTTGCGCGACAGGTCCTGATTCAGGATGCGCTCGTAGGTGCCCAGATCCATGTC
>RFQW01000240.1 GCA_009924765.1 Planctomycetota bacterium
CGCCGTGCCAAAGTCGTTGCGAAGGCACTCGGCGCCGCTCGGACGCATCGCCTGCCTGCGATTGATGTCGGGCATCGCGCGACCGCGATGCGTGAACCAGCGATCAAGCGCCTCCAGCGACGGCGCATCCAGCACCAACGGATTCGCGTCACCCATCGCCACGCGCAACGCCTCGCGCGTGAGGTCGTCGTCGGTGGGGCCAAGCCCGCCCGTCACGATCACCACCTGCGCCACGGCGGCCAGTTCGCGAAGCGCCGCCGCCTGCGCCGCCAGATCATCGGGCACCACGCGGAACTGCACGCACGGCACGCCGCGATCGGCCAGTCGAGCGGCCGAGCCAGCGCGCATTGGTGTCCTGCGTCTGCCCCAGGATGAGTTCGTCTCCGATGGAAAGGATGGCTGCCTTCATGACGTTCCTCGCGCGGCGGCCTGCCGCATGATCCATTGATAGTTGTCTTCGAAGAATGGCTCGAAGCGCGAACGCAGCACATCGGCCGGCCGGTCCTCCGAGCCCCACAAGTCCTGATCCTTCCAACCACCCTTCAGCCAGCCCTGATGGAGTACCTGCAGGTTGCCCGCATCACCGATCGAGCGCGCGCCGTCGGGCGTCGGCACATCGGGCCACGCATCGAAGCGTTCAAGCCAGCTGCGCAGCTCGGGGTCGCTCACATCGGCGGCCGTCACCACACCCAACGCACCCTTGGGATACGCCGGATGCGCCGCGATGCACGCCCACGCCCCGCGCAGCGACGCGTGGCAATCCATCGCCATGGCATTGAACAGCACCGGAATGAACGGGCGCATGTCGGGGTTCGGATACGCGGGCGCAACCGCGTCGGCGTAGGGATCGACCTTGTCCACGAAGTTGGCACCCTCGCTCGCGTACAGCGAGCGCATCACCGGCAGTCGTCGCAACTGGTAGCGGTGCGGCCCACCCGGTGCACCCACCGGCAACTGCCACAGGCGCTGCGCCTCGGCACTGAGCAGGTACTGCACGAAGCGCTCGGCCGCCTGACGGTGCGGCGGATTGCGCAGCATGCCCACCGGATCGGCATCCACGGTGCTCTGACCCTTCGGCGTGACGAACTGCACGCGGTCCATGTCCTGCTGTTCACCGCGCGCCTTCGCCGCGTCGGCGATCACCTGCGCCTGGTAGCGGCCGTAGAAGTCGATCGCCACAGCCATGGCCGCATCACCAGACGACACATCGATGGGCCCGCGCGTGCCGCTTGGCGCGAAGTTGCGCGCATTGGCCGCGGCGCGGCGCAGGATGGCAAGCCCCGGCTGCCAACCCACATGCTGCACGATGCTTTCGAAGGTGGTCAGCACCGCGCCCGACTGCGACGGATTCACCATGCACACCCATCCACGCAGGCGCGGATCGGCAAGCGCAACCCACTCCTTCGGCGCGGGCACGCCAAGCGTGTCGATGACGGGCTGGTTCCACACGATGCCGAAGGTGGCCAGTGCCACGCCGTACCAGCAGCCCGTTGGGTCGTACAGGCGCTGCCCCGCAATCTCCACCGCGCGCGGCTTGCCGTCGGTGCTGGCCATTGGCGTGCCGTAGCAGTCGCGCAGCACCTGCTCGGGCAACGCGAGCGGTTCCAGAATGGTGGCGCTGCGCGTGTCACCTCCCACCTGCACCGACACCGCGCGCTTCAGCGTGTCGAACTCGTAGCTGCCGCCGCCAAGCACCAGATCGGCGTCGCCACCAACGGGCAGACCCTGCCGCAGGCGCGACTCCCACGCGCTCACCAGCGCGCGACGGATCTCGATCGCACCACCCGGCGTGCTCCACACCACCTCGGCCGCTTCACCGAACTTTGCCTTGTGCCACGCCGCAAAGCCACGCGACAACTCGTATCGAACCTGCTCGTTGGCGGGCGTGAGCACGATCACCTGATTCTGCAGCGCGCCCTTGCCGATCAGCTGCACCGCCGACTTGGGCTTCAACATCAGCGGCGCCGCCAGCAGACACAGAAATGCCAGCGCAAACGCCGCGATGCGACTCACGCCGTCACCTTGCCCGCCACCGCCTCGGCCAACTGGTCGCGCAACGCGTGCGCGGCCTCGGCCACGGCGTCACGCCAGGCGCCCTTGCCGGTTTCATGTGCGTAGATCACGCTGCGACTGGCGGTGATCAACGCGCCTTCGCCGCGTGCATCGAAGCACGCCAGCACATCATCCAGCCCACCACCCTGCGCGCCAAAGCCCGGCACCAGGAATGGCGTGTGCGGCAGCTGCGCGCGCAATGCCGCGGCGTCGCTTGCCTTGGTGGCACCCACCACCGCACCCAGCGCGCTCCAGCCGCCCTGCCCGCGATGCGCCTCGCCGCACTTCGCGGTGAACGCACCCACCATCTCGGCCACGCTGCGGCCATCGGCAAGGCGCGGCGACTGGATCACGTCACCCGAAGCGTTGCTGGTTCGCACCAGTCCGAACACGCCAAGCCCCAGCTTCAGGAATGGATCAAAGCCATCCGCACCCAGATACGGGCTGGCCGTCACGAAGTCGCACTTCAGCGGACCCGCCGCCGCGGCCGCGTAGTGCTCGCTGCTCACGCCGATGTCGCCGCGCTTCCAGTCCAGGATCACCAGAAAGCGACCGCGCGCGGCAGCCAGACAACGCTCGAGCGCGGCAACACCCTTGCTGCCCCAGCGCTCGAAGCACGCCGACTGAAACTTCACCGCCGCCGCGAAGGGCTCCACGCTGTCAAGCAGTTGCAGGCACCACGATTCGATCGACTGCACCGGGTCGGCGCCGCGCACCTCGGCGGGCAGGCGATCGAACACCGGATCGATGCCGATGCACGCGGGGCCACCACGCGAACGGATCCACCAAGCAAGCAGGTCACCGGGATGGGCGGGACGGCTCATGCAGGCGATCCTACACCCGTCGCGCGCTTCACTAGCATGCGCGGTCCATGCACGACGAAGCCGCCGAACCCGCTCCACGCGCGCTGCACCTTGATCGACAGCGCGGCCTGCACGTCACCTTCCACGACGGCACGGTTGCCTTCCTGTCGCTGGCGCTGCTGCGCCGCATGAGCCCCAGCGCCGACGCCCGCACCGAACGCGAGGCCATGGCCAAGAACCCGCTGCATGTGCTGTCACCGCGTCAAGCCGCGGGCGGCCCGCTGACCGCCACCACCGCCGAGCTGGTTGGCAACTACGCCGTTCGCATTCGCTTCAGCGACGGCCACGACACCGGCCTGTACGCGTGGAAGCTGCTGCGCGAACTTGCGGCCGAGGCGCCCGAGAGCCAGAGCGAGCCGGCCTGATCCCTGCCGCTCACCGCGTGCAGGGACCGTAGTTCAGCAGCACCAGACCAAGGTCGGATCCGGCCACCTCGCCGTCGCCGTCCAGGTCGCCGCATTCGAGCTGGGCGGTGAGGGCTGCATTGGCGGCCGTCAGGGCGGCATTCGCCGCGTTGGCGTCTGACAACAGTTCGATGAAGCTCTTCGCCTGCAGCGCCACGCTGTTGCGATAGCCCGCCGCGACGGCGGTGCACGCTCCGATGCCAGCGGGAACGTTGCACTGACCGTCACTGTTCAATCCCCATGCGCGCACGGTGCGGTTCTCGCGGAGCGCAAGCCCGTGA
>RFQW01000025.1 GCA_009924765.1 Planctomycetota bacterium
CGCGAGCATGGCGATGCATGCGAGGATTCGTGCGGTCATGCGCCGATTGTGTGGGCAGCGCGTCCGCAGGGCAAGGTGGCCGAATCACGCGACCTGCGCCGCCTCTTCCATGGGAGGCGTGAGCTGTGTCCGGCGCGCGGGCCGGGTCTTCACCACCTGCGGCCACTCGTGGTCGCCGAACAGGTGCAGGCCGGCATCGCGGCCGATCATGCCCAGTCGTTCGCGGCCACGCACCTGCAGCGTCTCGTTCAGGAAACGGATGTGCCACTCCACCGCGCGCTTGGTGCGGAAGATGCTGCGGGCGATCTCGTCGTTGCTCAGGCCCTGACTCACGCGTCGCAGCGTGTCCAGCTGGCAGCGGGTGAGGTCTTCCAGCGGGCCCCACTCGTGCGAGCACATGGTGACGCGGGTGGAGCGGGGGGTGGCGGCGGTGCCGTTGGCATGGCCGTTGCCGTCGGTGTGCGGATTCAGCAGGCCCACCACGGCGGTGGACACCGTGATGCCGTTCTGCGTGATCGGCTGCGGCACGGCTACGAATTCGTGGGCGATGCCGTCCAGGATGGCCAGCGCCGAGTGCTGACGCTGTTCGGTGATGGTGCGGCGGATCACGCCCAGCCATTCACGCAGCACCGGCGGTGACAGTACGGCGCGCAGCGAGGCGGCGCTCTGCAGGTCCTTGGGCACGCGGCCATTTCGGCAGGTGCGGCGGTCGTGCACCGTGCCGTCGCCATCGACGAAGGCGACGAACGGGTCGAGGTGTTCCATCACGCTGGTGGAGGCCGTCGGTGAGAGCATGTCGAGTTGCATCTGGAATGTCCCTTTCTGGAGGAGTGCTGCGGGAACTTCTTTTGGATGCATGCGCAACGAGTCGCATCTGCATGGGGCCCATCATGGTGTGTTGCATGCGGCGTGCAAGGGCATTTCGTGATTCTGCGGGTCGAATCGCGTTGTCCTCGTGCGTTGTTGCAGTTGGTGCGCGCGGGTGCGCGTGCGCATGCGAGCGCAGTGTTCACGACGATTCGTCGATGATTTCGTCGCGACGCAATCGGTGCCACAGTGCGCGCCTCGCTGATGGCTTCGCGGGGTGAGCGTGTGCACGCCAGGTGTCGCCCGGCGCGAGGACTGGCGACAACATGGATGCGCGCGGTTGTGCGCGAGCGAAGCCGACCTAGGGTGCAGCGTGCGCGGTGTTGCACGCCAGGATCGGCGTCGTTCGCCGCGCAACACCACACGCACGGCGGTGACGCCAGCAGGAAGGAGCATGCGGTGCACGCAGTTGATCGCGCGCAGGAGCGAATGGTTGCTGAGCAGGTGGTCTCGCGCGGCGTGCGTGATCCGGTGTTGCTGCAGGCGCTGCGCGAGGTGCCGCGCGAGGCGTTCGTTTCGGAGCGTCACCGCGAATTCGCGTGGCATGATGTGCCGTTGCCGCTCGATGCCTCCGTGGAGGTGCTGCCGGCCTTCTCGGTGGCGATGCTTCTGGAGGCCAGCGAGCTGCGGCCGGGCCACCGTGTGCTGGAGATCGGCACGGGTGCCGGCTACCTGACCGCCGTGCTGAGCCGCGTGGTGGGACTGGTGGTCACCATCGAATGGAGCGCCACGCGCGCCGGCCCGGCTGAAGAGCGTCTGCGCAAGCTCGGATGCCGCAACGTGACCGTGCTGCAGCGCCCGCCCACCGTTGGCTGCGCCGAGGCCGCGCCATTCGACGCCATCGTGGTGTCGACACGGTGCATGGGATTGCCCACGCCGCTGCTGCCGCAACTTCGGGTCGGCGGCGTGTTCACCATGTCGGTCGGCGAGACGCAGCGTGCGCAGCGGCTGCTGCGCATTCGCAGGACAGGCCCGTCGGCGTTTCATCCGGAAGCGCTGGGACCTGCGGCGCTGGTGCCCGTTCTCGTGCGCGTCGCCGACGCCCAGCCGATGGATCCTCTGGCCGTGCCGGTGACGCACCTTCGAGCGCCGGACACATCGCCTGCGGCGGTGTTGCGCGACGTGTGTGAGCCGTTCGCCGACGACTTCGACGCCGTGGCCGCGCGACTGGCCGCGCGCGTGAACGGGTCGCAGGTGGTGCTGGTGGGTGGCGCATCAGATGGCACGCGGCAGTTTCACGCGCTGCGAGCCCGCCTCACGCGCAGGTTGCTCGAGCACGAGGGCTTCGATGTGCTGGCGATCGACGGCGATGTGGAAGGAGCCGCAAGCGCATCGGACGCACCGGTGGCGTCCCCAGCCTGGAGCGTGCACAACCCCGAGACCGCGTCGCTGCTGCAATGGATGTGCGCCTCGGCGTCCGGTTCACGACCGCTCACCGCATGCGGGCTGGACGTGTTCGCGCGCATCCGGTCCCTGCGAACGGCGCTTCGGCACATGCAGATCCAGGATGCGCACGCAGCCGATGCCGCACGCTCGCGCTACGCCAGTCTCACGCCCTGGCAGTGCGATGCCGAAGCCTTCGATCATGCCAGCGCCATGGGGCGGTTGGGGCGCATGGTGCCGGCGTTGGCGGGCCGGCTGGCATCGCTGCATGCGCGGCGTGTCGCGACCGCGCGTGTGGCTGGCCGCTGGTACGCGGACCCGGAACTGGTCGAGCGCATGCGTCGCGAGGCGCTGTCGCACTACGTGGAGATGCTGCGCGGTCATCCGGAAGCGTGGTCGATGCGCAATCGGCATCTGGCAGACGCGCTGCACACGCTGCAGTGCGCGCGGGGTGGGCAAGCGCGCGTGGTGGTATGGACGAGCGGGCCCAACGCGGGACATGCCGGCGCCACGGAGATGGGCGCGCGCGGGGAGGCAAGCCTTGGGCAGCTGGTGCGCGAAAGGCTTGGTTCGCGCGCCTGCCTGATCGGCATGGGCACGCATCATGGAACCGTGACCGTGCCAGGCGCCTGGGATGGTGCGCCGCAGGTGCGCCCGGTTCCCGATGCGCACCGCGACAGTTGCGAGCGTCTGCTGCACGAGACAGGCGTGCCGCGCTTCCTGCTGCCGCTGCGGACATTGGGCAATGGCCAGGCGCACGCGGCACTTGCCACACCGCGGTTGCAGCGCTTCTGCGGCGCGGTGTACAGCCCCGAGAGCGAATTGCGGAGTCACTGCTACCAGACATCGCTGCCGGCGCAGTTCGACGAGTACGTGTGGTTCGATCAGACCGAGGCGTTGGCGACCGGGCCGGCATGACGCGCGGCGACGGTCGTGCTGTCCGCGGCATCGGCACGGGTGTGGGTGTCCATGCCGATGCCCCGGGTGTCACGTCGTCGTGTGGATGCGCTGTGACCGCGCCTGCATGGACTCGCCCAGCCGTTTCAGTCGCGATTCGGCGCGGCGCTCATCCGCCATGGAGAGCGCAAGTTGTCCGGCCATGTCGTGCAGCCCCAGCACGCCGGCCCAGGTGCACACGCTTTCGTAACTGGCGATCTCGTCGTGCTCCAGATGCTGCGCCACGGCGATCAGGGCCGCGTCGCGCACGGATGGCTCCAGCGTCTGGTCACTGGCCAGTTCGATGCAGTCTTCCAGCAGTCCACGCTTGCCGCGATTGCGCAGCGGCGTGGGTCGCGTCTCCTGTCCATCCAGCACGCGCTTCAGTCGCAGGATGTGCTCGCGCGTCTCCGATCCGTGCAGCCGGAACAGGTAGGCCAGCTGCGGATTGGATGCGGCGCGTGCCAGCTCGGTGAGCACCTGCACGGTGTCCTTCTCGGCGGCGTACAGATCGCGCACCTGCGCCATCATCAGGTCGTGCAGGTTGGCGGTCGGCGTGGTGGGCGCAAGCGGCGGGGTGGCGACAAGGTCTCGGTCCATGGTTCAGCTCGCGTTCGCGCCGCTGCGCGTGTTCGAGGGGCGGATCGCGATGTGCTTGGGCTTCACGCCAGCACGCTTGCCGATGTGCACGCACACCACGCCCTGGTCTGTCTCGGCGGTCACCTTGTCCGGATCCACGCTTTCGGGCAACTCGATCACCCGGCGGAACTCGCCGAAGCGACGCTCGCACTGGTAGAAGTCCTCGCCGCGCTTCTCGCTCTTCTCGCGCTTGGTGCCGCTGATCGACAGCGTGGTGCCGAGCACCGTCACCTCCAGGTCGTCCGGCGCGATGCCGGGCACCTCGGCCCGAACGGTCACCTCCGTGTCGTTCTCGCTCACATCGATCGCGGGCAGCCAGCCATCGTTCCGCAGCATCTTCGATTCGACGACCGAGCCGCCGAACATGCGCTCGATGGTGCGATCCATCTCCTCGCGGATGCGCGAGAGCTCGCCGTTGATCGGATTGCGGTGTTTCCAGAGGGTGAGGTTCATGGCGGGTCTCCTTGTGGTGGTGTCGATGACTTGCGCGGCAACGCCTTGCAGTGCGGGTCGACCGTACGAGATGCGTGCGCCGCCGCAAGCGCGTTCACGCGGAATGCGTTCCGTCCTCGCGCGCGGCGAAACCAGGGCATTGGCCTGGAAATCGCGTGGCTGCGGCGCGTGCGAGGTCAGGGCGATCCCGGGCACGCACGCATGTGTGCACGCCGAAAACGCTCGTAGCGTGTCATGCCATGAGCCGATTCCATCGCGTCATCTTCCATCCCACCAGGCCCGACACCAGTCCGCACCTCGCGCCCGTCGACCGCAAGCGGCAGGGCAAGCACGCGGGCCACACGCCACCGCCGTGGGTGGCCTCGCCCGATGCGCCCGCGGGTGACACCACGCCTCCGCCGCCGGCACCGGTTCAGCGGAAGGGTTCGATCGATCCGTCGTCCGCGAAGAGCGCGAAGGACGGCAAGCGCGCCGCCCGCGGTTCCGGTCGCAAGTCAAGGCCGTAACATCGCGCGTCATGATGCAGTGCTGCATGACATGGTTGCTCGCGGTGACGATGATGCTGGTGTCCGCTGGCGAGCCGGAGGTGAAGCCGGTGAAGATGCAGGGCGCGCAGTGGTGCCGCCTGCCCGATGGTCGTGCGGCGTTGCTGGTGAACTTCATGGTGCAGCCGGGTTGGCACATGTACTGGACCAATCCCGGTGACAGCGGGGGCCCGCCGGTGGCCAAGGCCACGCTGCCCGATGGCTGGAAACTGGGCACGCCGATCTGGCCCAGGCCCGCCGTGCTGAAGCATGACGATGAGGTGCTGTTCGTGCACGAGGGCGCGTGGAGCTGGCTCGTGCCCGTGGAAGGCCCCGCACCCGATGCGCTGCCGACCTTTGGCTTCGAGTTGCGCGTGTCGTGGATGGTGTGCAAGGAAGCGTGCGAGATCGGCAAGGCCTCGTTGCAGGTGGTGCCGCCATCCGTTCCGCTGCAAGCCGCGCCCACGAAGGGTGGTGCGGGATCGTTTCCCATCAAGCCAGGCTCGGGCGACAGCGCCATCTGCGCCGACGGCGGCCTTCACCTGCGTATCGACGCGCGCGGTCAATCGTCGGCGCGTTTCCTGCAGGCGACCAACCCTGGGGTGCAGGTGAATGGCTCAAACCCCGTTCCTGCGCGAATTTCCGAAGGCAAGGCGCTGCTCGATGCGCCGCTGCAGATCCGCCCCGAAGACTCGCTTGGACAAGAACTTGCGGTCTCCGGCCTGATGTTGCTGGGGGATTCGATCGGCGATCCATGTGTGTGGATTCGGCAATCGGTGCCGACCCCCGCGCGTTCAGCGCCGTAGCCTTTCCTCGCGCTTCGCATTCCCCAACCAGGAGACTCTGTCATGAAGAACACTCGATTGATCGCCGTTCTCGTCTCGTCCGCATTCGCGTTCACGGCCGTTGCCGTTGCCAGCGATGGCATCAAGCCCGGCCGCATCGCCGGTGCCGTGCTGCGCGGTGGCAAGGACAAGGACAAGGATGCGAAGGTGCTGAAGATCGGCGACAAGGTGCCCGACTTCACCGCCACCGACGTGAACGGCAAGCAGGTGAAGTTCAGCGACTTCGCCGGCAAGACCGTGGTGCTTCAGTGGGTGAACCCCGGCTGCCCGGTGTGCCGCAAGGTGACCGAGAGCGGTCAGGTGGCCCAGATGATCACCGACGCCAAGGCCATCGACCCCAACGTGGTGTTCCTGATGGTGAACAGCACCGCATCGATGGCCAGCGATCCGAAGGCCACCGCCGACTACCTGAGCAGCCACAAGGTGCAGTCCACCGCGGCGCTGATCGATGGTGACGGCAAGGTGGGCCACATGTTCGACGCCAAGACCACGCCCGACCTGTTCGTGGTGGATTCGAAGGGCACGCTGGTGTACGGCGGCGCCTTCGACGACAGCAGCGACCGCGGCGAGACCGCCGGCAAGACCAACTACGTGCTGAACACCCTGAAGCAGCTGAAGGCCGGCCAGAGCGTGAGCCCCAGCACCACCAAGCCCTACGGCTGCAGCGTGAAGTACGGCAAGTAAGCGCTGCGTTTGCTGAAACAGCCTGTGCAAACGAAAGGAGCCCGGCCGCAAAGCCGGGCTCCTTCTCTTTTTCGCCTGTGCGCCGCTCAGCCCTGACCGGTCGGCATGATCACGTAGGTGAATTCCTGGCCCACGCGGAACACGCCCGGCTTGTTCGGGGCCTTCATCTCCAGCGTGATCTCGGGGCTGTCGACCAGGCGCAGCGCCTCGGTGACGTAGCCCGGATTGAACACGATCTCGATGGGCTGGCCCTGGTAGCCGGACAGCGGCATGCTGATCTCGGCCTCGCCCACGTCGGGTGAGCTGCCGCTGATCTTCAGTTCGGTGGCGGTGAAGCCAAGCTTCACGCCCTTGGACTGCTCGGTGGTCAGGATGCCCGCGCGGCGCACGCTGGCCAGCAGCTGCTGCACATCGCAGGTCACCTTGCGGTCGTGTTCCTTGGGGATCACGTCCTCGAATGGCGGGAAGGTGCCCTCGATCAGGTTGGTCATCAGGCGCGCGGCCTCGGGGCCTTCGCCCACCGTGAAGATCAGTCGGCCTTCCACGCGCGACACCTGCACCGCGTCATCGGGCTGCGAAGCGAGGCGATTGAGCAGGTTCATGGCCTTGGTGGGCACGATCGCGATGGTGTCGCCCTCGTTGGCGGTGGAGCAGTCGCCCTTGGTCACCACCAGGCGACGACCATCGGTGGCCACCAGGCGCAGGCGCTTGCCCTTGCGCTCCATGTACACGCCGCCCATGGCGAAGCGCGTGTTCTCGGTGGCCGCGGCGAACACGCTGCGCACAACCAGGCGACGCAGGGTGTCGGCAGGCACCACGAAGTCGGGCTTCACCGCCGCGTCCTTGTTGGAAGGGAATTCCTTCGGGTCGAAGCCCAGGATGCTGAACTTCATCCGATCGGCCTTGATGGTGAGGGCGTGCTTCGAAACCTCGAAGCTGATCGTGGCGCCTTCGCACTCGTTCACCACCTCGGCGAGCTTCTTGGCGGGCACCAGCGCCTCGCCGGCTTCCTTCACCTCGACCGCGGCCACGGGCACCTCCACCGCGATGTCCTTGTCGGCGGCCTGCAGGGTGAGGCGGCCGTCCTTGGCGGTGAGCTTGATGCACGAGAGGGCGGGCACGGCGGCGCGCGTGGCCACCACCTGCTGGGCGAGTTGCACCGCCGCCGCAAGGACGGCCCGGTCGCAGATGAGTTTCATTCGGAGTGCCTGTCTGCCATGGGTTGGGGAGGGCGGCACCGTCGGCCGCGAGGGGCAGTGTAGCGACGGCCGGATTTTCAGGGGAAAGCGGCTGTTGGCGGTGTGCCCGTCGTGGTTTGCCCGTCTACGCTTGCCGCCACTCCCATGGTGCTGCGCATCCTCCGATTCGTGAACCGCGCCTACGCCTTCGCGGCGTTCGCGATCTACCTGGCGGCCTTCGTGGTCGCATCCATCTGCGTGTTCACGTTCCCGTTGGGAGCGCTGGCGCTGGTGGTGCTGGGTGTGCTCAGCCTGGCCTTCGTGGCGCTGGGTCGCGATGTGCTGCAGGCGCTTGAACGGTGGATGTCGCGCGGCGCGTTGCGAGCGGGGCGCTGTCCGGCGTGTCGCATGGGCCCGGTCGATGGCGCGGGATCTCCGAGGGTGTGGACCTGCCGTGGTTGCGCGGCGCGCTTCGAGGCCGATGGTTCGCAGATGCAGACGGTGGCGTTCGAACGCGAGGCGGATGCCGAAGGCGACGCGTTGCGGACGGCGTGAACGCCGCGTGCTCCACGCGCGTGCCGATTAATCCACCTTGGCGTGCGCCAGCAGTTCTTCGCACTGCTTGGCCAGGCTGCCGTGTCCGGCGAATACAACCATCTCGCCGCGCGGCATGATCTCGAGCACCAGCGGGGCGCCGTCGCTGCACAGCGTGAGGCCGTGATTGCTGTCCTTGGCGGTGTGCAGCAGCGTCTTCACCAGGTCGCGAAGGGTGTGCGCGTTGGCGGGGCCGAACACCAGCGGATCGCGCTTGTTCATCTCGATGCTGGCGCTGGTGTCCACTTCGCGCCACGCGGCATTGCCGGCCATGCCGTCGCTCACCGCGTCGAAGATCTCGCGCCAGCGACCCACCGGAATCGCGTAGGTCTGCTGCAGGTGCATCTTGTGCACGATCGCTTCCACGAAGTTGGCCACCGCACCTCGCGGCACGCGACGGATCGTCGCGGGCAGATCGCCCACCTCGGGGTGATCCTCGGTGGCGATGTCCATCACCACGGCGGCGTCGCCGTCGAGCTCCAGGCGCAGTTCCTTGGGGGAATCGACAACCTTCACCACACCTTGGCGTCGAAGATCGGCCCACGCTTCGTCGAGATCGATGAATTCCACTGGTTGGCTCACATGCCCCGTTGTGGGGCAGGGGTGCAATGTAGCCGCAGATCGATCCGTGGGAAGTGCTCGGCGGCAGGTAGGATCGGAGTCGTGCGGACGATCCTCTTCCTGTGCACGGGCAACACCTGCCGCTCGCCGATGGCCGAGGCGATCGCCCGCCATGCGCTCGATCATGGCGAGGTGCCGGGCGTGGAGGGCAATGTGCTCGTGGTGAGCGCAGGTCTGGCCGCCGGCGATGGGGTGCCCTACAGCGAGGAGACGCTGGGCGCGCTGGAGCAGCTTGGCATCGCCTTCGACGGCACCAGCAAGCGCGCAAGCGCCGAGATGATCCGCAAGGCCGATCGCGTGTTCTGCATGACCGAAGGCCACCTTCGTCAGGCGCATCGCCTGCTCGGCGACGACGAGCGGTCGAAGGGCCACGTGGAACTGCTCGACCCCGAGGGTGATGTGGAAGATCCCATCGGGCACGGCGAGGCCGCTTACCATAGGCTTGCAAAGCGCTTCCGCAAGTTGATTCCGCGTCGGTTGGCCGACGCGCTCGTGCAGCGCACCACCCCGAAGGCCTGAACTCCATGAAGGTTGCGCTGGGATCCGATCACCGAGGCAGTCAGATGGCGCAGGCGCTGCTGCATCAGCTGCGCGCCGAAGGCCATGAGGTGACCGTGATGGGCGAGTGCAGCGGCGCAAGCTGCGACTACCCGGATGTGGCGTGGGTGGTGGCCAGCGCCGTCGCGAACGGTCAGGCCGATCGCGGCATCCTGATCTGCGGAACGGGCATCGGCATGTGCATCGCCGCCAACAAGCTCAAGGGCATCCGCGCCGCGCTGGCGCAGGACGAACTCAGCGCGCAGCTGAGCCGAACCCACAACGACGCGAACGTGCTGTGCCTCAGCGCCGACCTGATCGGTCAGACGCTGGTGAAGCGCATCGTGGACGTGTGGTTCCGCACCGCCTTCGAGGGCGGCCGGCACGAGCGACGCCTGGGCAAGATCGTCAAGATCGAGAACGGGCTCGACCCCGCGAAGTGACGCGGATCAGGCGCCCGACCAGCGGCGCGCCAGCTCCACCAGCGTGCGCACGCCCCAGCCCGTCGGACCCTTCACGAACTGATCGCTGCCGCTCTCGCTGCTGGCCACGCCGGCGATGTCGATGTGGCACCACGGCATCTTCGGCTCCACGAAGAAGCTGAGGAATGCCGCGCCCTGGATGGGGTGCGCCATGCGACCGGGGTTCGAGTTCAGGATGTCGGCGCAGGGGCTGCGCATGTACTCGCGGTGATCGTTCCACAGCGGCAGGCGCCACACGCGCTCGCCGGTGGATTCGCTTGCCTCCTCCACGCGGCGACGCAGCGCGTCGTCCTCGCAGAAGATGCCGGCGCTGAAGTGGCCCAGCGCCACCACCACGCCGCCCGTGAGGGTGGCCATGTCGATGATCGCGGTGGGGGCCAGCTTCTCGCAGGCGTAGCTCAGCGCGTCGGCCAGCACCAGGCGGCCTTCGGCGTCGGTGTTGGTCACCTCCACGGTGATGCCGTTGTGCATGGTGATGATGTCGTCGGGGCGGTAGCTGTCGCCGCTCACCATGTTCTCGGCGGCGGGCAGCACGGCGGTCACGCGCATGGGCAGCTTCATGCTGGCGATGGCGTGCATGGCGCCCAGCACGTTGGTGCCGCCGCTCTTGTCGTACTTCATGCCCACCATGCCGTTGTTCACCTTCAGCGAGTAGCCGCCGGTGTCGTAGGTGATGGTCTTGCCCACCAGCACCAGATGCTCGTTGCGGCAGCTGCGGGCGAGCTTGCGCGGGCGATACTCAACGATGATCAGGCGCGGCTTCGCTTCGCTGCCCTGACCCACGTTCACCAGGCCACCCATGCCCAGGCGCTGCGCCTCGGCGAACTCGATCACCTTCACGCGCAGGCCCAGCTTCTTGGCAAGGGTGCGCGCCTCGCGTGCCATCCACTCGGGGTTGCAGATGTTGGGAGGCGTGGCGCCCAGTCGGCGCGCGTGGTTCACGCCGCCGGCGATGTGCAGGCCATCTTCCAGACCTTCGGCGAAGCCCTTGTCATCGCTGGCAAGAACCAGCTTGGCCAGCGCAGCGGGGCGCTTGCTCGCGGTGCCGTCGAAGAAGTCCACGCGCCATGCGGCCACGGCAAGACCTTCGGCGAATGCCTGACCCAGCGTGCGTGCGTCGAAGCGGCGCTTGTCCAGTCCTTCCGGCGCATGCACCGCCAGCGCGCTCACCTCGCGGCGATGCAG
>RFQW01000241.1 GCA_009924765.1 Planctomycetota bacterium
GGTGGGGGATCACCCGAAGGGCAACCCCGGTCGAATTGGCAGCCTGTTCATCGGATGCCGATGCCCGCCGGCCTTGTAGTCGGCTTTTGGGATGCAGTCCGTGTCGACCAACGCACATAGCCGTTCGATCCAAATGGAATCATGAAGCATCGATCGACGCATGAAGGCTCTAATATCATGCATGTACGCGTAAATTAGACTCTAAGTCGACATGCCATATAAGCGATACTTGGCGAGACGGTTATAAGACGCATGCGACCGTTTGGTACGCGGGTTGCTCAGTGCCCCGCTCGATGTTCGCCAGGCGACACCATCCAAACCCTTTCGACACCGCCGCTTCGACTGCGGCGGGGTGGGGTTCTGCCACGCAGCCGCGCTTGAACCTGCTGCTGAGTTACGGCGGATGGCGCGATGACGCGCTGGAGCGGCAGCTTCCACCACTGCTTCGTCCGATGGGTGTGCACTGCCTCGAGGCTCGCAGTGGCTCCGAGGCCGAAGCGCTCTTGCGTCGCGAGCGCATCCATGTGGCGGTGGTGGATGTCAGCGTTCCGATGAGCGATGGCGTGCTTGGAAGCGATGCCGTGGGCAGTCGCATCCTGCAGATTCTTCGCCGTCTGGATCAGCCACCACCCACCGTGGTGGTGCGTCCACCACAACCCTCGCAACGCGATGCCACGCGTGGCCTGCACGCCATGCTGGCCGAAGGCGCGTTCGCGGTTCTTGATCGTCCGTTTCCAGTCGAGTCCCTGCTCGAGACGCTTCGGCGCATCCTGCAGCGGCATTACGCAGGCACCTGGCCAACCGGCCACGCGTCCTGAATTTCGTTTCACCTCATCACCCAAGAAGGAGACTGCACATGAAGGTTCGCCCACTCGGAGACAAGATCCTCGTCAAGCGTGACGAAGCCGCCACCAAGACCGACAGCGGCATCTACCTGCCGGAGAGCGCCAAGGACAAGCCCAAGCAGGGCAAGGTCGTGGCTCTCGGCAATGGCCCACTGAACAAGGAGACCGGCGAGCGTCTCAGCTTCAGCGTGAAGAAGGGCGACACCGTGCTCTTCAGCAGCTACTCGGGCACCGAGGTCAAGATCAACGACGAGACGTTCCTGATCATGACCGAAGAGGACATCCTGGGCGTGATCGAGTGACCGCCGCCCGGCACGACTGACTTTCCACATCCACAATCAACACAAGGATTCAAACAATGGCTGCAAAGCAGATTTCATACGAGAACGACGCACGCGAGCGCATCCTGCGCGGCGTGCAGAAGCTGGCCCGCGCCGTGAAGGTCACGCTGGGCCCCGCCGGCCGCGTGGTGGTGCTCGAGAAGAGCTTCGGCGCACCGACCGTGACCAAGGACGGCGTGACCGTTGCCAAGGAGATCGAGCTGGAGGACGCCTACGAGAACATGGGCGCCCAGATGGTGAAGGAAGTCGCCACCAAGGCCAGCAAGGATGCCGGTGACGGCACCACCACGGCCACCATCTACGCCGAGGCCATCTTCCAGGAAGGCCTGAAGAACATCACCGCCGGCGCCAACGCCAACGCGGTGAAGCGCGGCATCGACGCGGCCGTGCGCACCGTCACCGACGAGCTCCGCAAGATGAGCAAGCCGGTGAAGGACAGCAAGGAGATCGCGCAGGTGGGCAGCTGCAGCGCCAACCAGGACACGCACATCGGCAAGATCATCGCCGACGCGATGGACAAGGTGGGCAAGGATGGCGTGATCACCGTCGAGGAAGGCAAGAGCATCGAGACCGAGGTGGAACTGCTCGAAGGCATGCAGTTCGACAAGGGTTGGCTCAGCCCACACTTCGTGACCAATCAGGCCACCATGGAGACCGTGCTCGAGGACGCCTATGTGCTCGTGCACGAGAAGAAGGTCTCCTCGGCCAAGGATCTGCTGCCCATCCTGGGCAAGATCGCCGAGAGCGGCAAGGCGCTGCTGATCATCGCCGAGGACATCGACGGCGAGGCGCTGGCCACGCTGGTGGTGAACAAGCTGCGCGGCGTGCTGAAGGTGTGCGCGGTGAAGGCACCCGGCTTCGGTGACCGTCGCAAGGAGATGCTGGGCGACATCGCCACCCTGGTGGGCGGCGAGGCCGTGTTCGAGGAGATGGGCGTGACGCTGGAGAACCTCACGGTGAACCAGCTCGGTCGCGCCAAGAAGATCACCGTCGCCAAGGAAACGACCACCATCGTCGAGGGCGCCGGCAAGACCAAGGACATCCAGGGCCGCATCGAGCAGATCAAGGGCCAGATGGACAACACCAGCAGCGACTACGACCGCGAGAAGCTGCAGGAGCGGTTGGCCAAGTTGGCCGGTGGCGTGGCCCAGATCAACGTGGGCGCCGCGACCGAGGTCGAGATGAAGGAGAAGAAGGCGCGCGTGGAGGATGCCCTGCACGCGTGTCGCGCGGCCGTCGAGGAAGGCGTGCTTCCCGGTGGTGGCGTGAGCGTGATCCGCACCCGCAAGGCGCTCGATCGTCTGGCCAAGAGCCTGACGAACGACGACGAGAAGGTGGGCGTGGACATCGTGCGTCGTGCGCTGTCGGCTCCCATCAAGCAGATCGCGACCAATGCAGGTCTCGACGGCTCGATCGTTGCGCAGAAGGTGGAAGAGACCACCGATCAGAACTTCGGCTTCAACGCCCTGACCGGCGAGTACGAGGACCTGATCAAGAGCGGCGTGATCGTGCCGACCAAGGTGGAGCGCGTGGCCCTGCAGAACGCGGCGAGCATCGCCGGCCTGCTGCTGACCACGGACTGCGCCATCACCGAGATCAAGGAGAAGAAGGCCAAGCCGGCCATGCCCGCAGGCGCGGGTGGCGGCATGGAGGACATGGATTTCTGATCCAGTCCGACGCTCCGTGAATCGAAAGGGCCCGGCGCATCTTGTGCACCGGGCCCTTCTTCTTTCTGGATGGTGGTGTCAGCGCACGCTCACGAAGTCGCGGCCCATGATGCCATCGACCGTGAACACGTGGAAGCTGGTGTTCACCTGCATGTCGTAGTTGAAGTTGCAGCCGTCCTTGCCGTCCGGGCCGGTGAAGAAGCCGCCGTATGTGCCCCATGGACCAGGCAGGGTGTCGAGCGTCTTGGACGCGAACAGCCCGGGTTCCTTCAGGCTCTTGCCGCTCTCGATGTTGCTTGCGGTCACCGTGGCATTGCCGTCCATGCTGTCGGCGGCACCGGCCATGCTGATGTGTCCGTCGTAGAACATGGTCGCCGGTGACGAGCTGATCGACTGGTTGAAGTAGTACTGCGTGGAGTTGCCCGCGAACTTGGGATTGAATTCGGGCCCTTCCTTGTTCTGCAGCCACCACTGCTCCACCATGCGCGTCTTCAGTTCGGGGAACCTGGCCGCGCTGGCTGGCGGCATGCGGAACAGCGCCGGCGGCAGCGCCGAGTCGAGCGGCAGGCAGCCGTTGCGACTGCCGAACAGCTCGGGGGTGAACAGTCCGGCGGGGCTGAAGGAGTAGGTGCTTGCAACCCACCTCTCCGGCAGGTTGCAGATCAGCGTGAATTCATCGCCCTTCTCGAAGGCCACCTGCGCGCGATCGAGCTGCACCTTGTCCTTGGGCGCGTAGAAGG
>RFQW01000242.1 GCA_009924765.1 Planctomycetota bacterium
CGTGCCCACCTCGTCAAAGGGGATGTCTGGTTCAGCCCAGTTGACATAGCGCACAGCATCATCGGAACGCACATAGCTGCGCACCAGTCGTTGTGGCGAGCGTTTACCTTGCAAATGTTCTATCAAGGCCAGCACGGGTCGCTCGCCGGCATCCAAAGTCACGACATCGACAAACTCAAACAACCGAGGCTCACGCAATGCACGCAGTTCGGTGTTGACATAGCCGCCACCCAAACACACCGTGACATTCGGGTCGTGCTGTTTGATGCTTTGACCGATGCGCAATGCGGCGTACACCGCCCCGGGAAAGGGCACAGACAACAGCACCAAGTTGGGCTGGTGCTCACGCATGGCTTTCAGGGTGAGTTCGTGCAACAGTTGGTCCATCAGGTTGCGGGGTGCGGCCAAGGCTTGGGCAAGCGCGTCAAAACTGGCTTGGCTGCTGGCCAGCGATTCGAAGCTCGCCATGCTCTGACGACCGGCGATGTCCCCCACCCACGCCACGCCACCGACGCGACTGAGTTCGATGCCACGCGCCACCGCATCACGCAGACCCGCCTCGTCATTGGGTCTCCCCGTGCGCACACGGTCGAGCCACGCCCAGAACCCCTGTTCACGCATCACCTGCTGCAAACCCGTGATCCGCGACAGGTCCAGGTGCGCGTGCGCATTGGCGAAGGGCGGCATCAGAACCGTGCCCGGGAGGTGGCGCACCGCGGCGCCCGCCACGCTTCCGATGTGTTCCGGCGCACCAACCGCCTGCACCACGCCCTGCCGAAGCAACACGGCGGCAGGCGCACAGTGCAGCCCGGCGCCATCCACGGCGCAGCCGGCCAGCAACACTTCCGCCGCAGGACGCGTGGGTTCCATTTTCGCTACACTCGCCCCCTACGCGGGAGGGTTCCCGCACGAAACGCCCAACTTGGCGGAGGACATCGGATGGCTTGGAAGCGATTCACCGTGCTTGCGATCGTGTCGAGTGTTCTGGCGGCATGCGTGCCTCAGCAGAAGTACGACGACCTGCTCACAGCGTACCGCGGACAGGAGCAGCAGCTCCTGTCGATGCAGAGCGACCTGCAGACCTCGCGCGCCAACGAAGAGCGCCTTCGCGCGCAGCTCGCCGCTGCCGCTGGTGATCTGGAACAGCTCGCTGCCATTCGCAACGGCGCCAAGGGCGACATCGACAAGTTGCTCGCCGATTACGAGCGCCTGCTGAAGCAGGTCGGCAACCTGAACATGGGTCCGCTGCCCGCCGAGCTGAACACGGCACTGGTCAATTTGGCCGCCCAGTACCCCGATGTGCTCACCTTCGATCAGCGCAGCGGCATGCTGCGCTTCAGCAGCGACTTCACCTTCGCCTCGGGTTCTGCGGCGCTCAATGCCAATGCCCAGACGCTGGTGCAGAAGCTGGCCTCCATCCTGAACACGCCGGTGGCACAGCCCTTCGAAGTGAAGGTGGTCGGTCACACCGACAACCAGCCCGTCAAGCGTGTTGCCAGCCAGCACCCCAGCAACATGTACCTCTCGGCGCACCGCGCCATCAGCGTGCGTGACGCTCTGGTGGGTGACGGCGTGGCAGCCAACCGCATGCAGGTGGCCGGTTACGGCGAGTTCCGCCCCATCGTTCCGAACGGCGCCAACGGCGCTGCGCAGAACCGTCGCGTGGAGATCTTCCTGGCGCCGCTCACCGTGCCTCTCGCCCCCACCGGCAACCCCATGGACGCGGGCTCCGCCCCGGCCAAGAAGGCCACGCCGGCGGCCGTGAAGAGCCGCAACGACGACGACGAACCGACCAAGTGATCGGTCTCACAGGCAATTGATCCGAGGCCGGACACCCGTCCGGCCTCGTTTGTTTTTGCCCGTCCTCCACGGCTCTCCTCACCCCGAACCACCGCCCGCTTGGCCAATAACAGTGAATTCGGTTTAGATACCGTGTGGACCGAGCGAGTGAATCCCAAATGTGCCCCAACACTCCAACCATTTCTTGTGTGCAAGAACTTCGGGGTTAGACTGCGGAAAATCGGCATTGCGCCTTCCCAGAGGCCGCGAGAAGGATTCCGCGCTCTGTTCAGGGCTGTGCCGATGCAAACTCAAGGGCCCCTTGCACATGCGCACAACGCTCGCCGTCATCGCCACCAGTCTTACCGCCTCCGTCGCGTTCGGCCAATCGCTGAACGAGATCCGCACCCAGCAGACCGGCATCGACACACAGATCTATGCCGAGATCGCGGGTACCTCGGGTGCAAGCCTGAACGACCTGTCACTGATCGTGATCGGCGGTGACGACAACGCCCTGCCCCCAGGCCAGAACGGCTACATCGAGAGCGTGATCTCGCTCGCTGGCAAGGCAGTGCCCGCCAGCGGCTTCTTCGTGATGGCCGAGCCCAGCTACACGCTGACCACGCCCAACCTCGTTGCGTCGCTCGGCTTCCAGACCGACAACAACAAGACCTTCATGCTGGTGCGCAACTTCGCCGGCATCGTGGGCGACGACATCGACCTGAACGACGACGGCACCATCGACAACGCCCTGTGGACGGAAGTGCTGGACAGCGTGGCCCTGCTGTCCGGCCTGACCGCCGACGGCACGGTGGGTGACTTCGTGTACAGCACCAAGAACTGCGGCCCCGACGGCGGCGCCTTCGTGAGCCACGCCAAGAAGTGCCCGACCACCGGCGCGTGGCAGGTTGGCTTTGCCGACACCGCGGCTGGCGGAGACACCCCGGGCGCGGCGAACCCCGCCTGCACGACGGGCGGCTTTGTGCAGCTGAACGAGATCCGCGGCGATCAGGTCGGCACCGACAACGATGAGTATGTGGAAATCGTGGGTACGCCCGGCACCAGCCTGAGCGACCTCACCTATCTCGTGATCGGTGACGGCACCGCGGCGCAGCTTTCGGGCGTGGTGGAGTGCCTCATCCCGCTCACGGGCCAGACCATTCCGGCGAACGGCGTGTTCCTGATCACCCTGAAGAACACCTCGGGCCAGGACGGCATCGTGTTCGGCAAGACCGGCGATCTGCAGACCGACAAGTTGATCCTGGAGAACACCGACCATGTCACGCACATGCTTGTGCGCGGCTACACCGGTCAGGCCACCACGGGTCAGGATCTGGACGCCAACAACGACGGCGTGCTTGACACCAAGCCCTGGACCACCGTGGCGGACAGCGTGGCGCTGGTGAAGGTGGCCAGCAGCGGACCAGTGAAGGACCCGTACAACACCGGCACGACCGGCGAGTTCACCTATCAGGTCACCAACGAGGACGGAACCCTCACGCCGCAGGTTGGACCGGATGGCAACACCCAGTTCGTGGCCGGACACATCTACCGCTGCAGCCCGCAGGGCAGCTGGAAGATCGGCTACTTCGATCCGGTCAGCGCCGGCTCGAACAACAAGGACACCCCCAAGGCCGTCAACCCCGAGTGCGCCAGCTGCGGCGATCCCGCCAGCGGCAGTTCGTACGTGGTGCACGGCGCGGGCGGCTCCAAGGAAGGCACCTGCTGCACCATCGTGTGCGCCTTCAGCCCGGACTGCTGCAACATCGCGTGGGACGCCAACTGCGTGAACAGCGCGCTGGCCAACTGCC
>RFQW01000243.1 GCA_009924765.1 Planctomycetota bacterium
GCCGAAGCCGACGCGCAAACCACCGCTGGCAACACGACCGAGGGCGAGGCGACGGACGGCGAGAGCGCAGATCCCACCAACGCCCCCGCCATCATCGACGAGGGCGAGGCGACGGACGGCGAGAGCGCAGATCCCACCAACGCCCCCGCCATCATCGACCTCGACCAGAACGGCGAGCCCGACCTGTGCCAGCTGCGCCGGGGCGATCTGGACCTGAACGGTCGCATGGACGAGGCCGACCTGGCCCTGCTGCTCACCATGATCGGCGAGGAGCCACTGCTGGGCTTCGGCGACCTGAACGGCGACGGCGTGATCGACGGCAGTGATTTGCAGGCGCTGAGCCAGCGGATGGATCCGGCGCTCCAATCGCCCTGATCGAGGAAATCCATCAGCCCAGGATGGCTGAGCGGCACCAGGCCGCCTCACCGCTGCCGGGCTGCAGAGTCCGTTCACAGGGTGTCGCCCGCGACAAACAGGTGCATTTTCAAATCTCCGCCGGAGAAAGGGTTGTGTGGCGCTCCGGATGGGGACATATTGGGGACAGACCAGACCCGAAAGGCCCCACGCTTCATGACTCCGTGCACGCTCGCACTCAACGGCACCTCGCACACAACCAGTTTCAGCCGACCCCACGCCCCCGCGCGTGGATGGCTGCGTGGCCTCATGCAGGTGTTGGTGGCTGCGGTCGCTTGCGTGGGCGTGGTGAAGCAAGCGGCGGCAACCGTCGGATCGACCCTGATGGCGGACACCTACAACGTTTTCGACGGTGAACGCATTTACGCAGTGTTGGACGTCTATGTGACCGGCAACCACCTGGGCGATGCCATGGGTGCGTCCATTCTGGGCGTGGGCACCCACAGCGTCACCTTCGCAACCAGCTCGGCCACGGGCACGGGCCTGTTGCGTGACAGTGCCGGCAAGATCACCGCAGGCACCATCACCAACGACGTCTTCGTGCAGAGCGGCGGGAGCGGATGGCTGCCCACCAACGCGGATGGCAAGAGCTGGGACAGTTTCATCGCCGTGGGCAATCGAGGTCAGGCGGCCGCAGCCAGCGTGACCAACCGCGCAGGCACGGTGAAGAATCAGGGTCTGGCCGCCAACATGACCGCTGCCAGCGGTTTCACCCAGATGAATGTTCCCAACTCGAACTTCATCAACAACGGCACCGCTTGCGGCTGGTACAGCGCCCTCGGCGGCAATCCCTACAGCACCGCGACGACATCCGAGAATCCCTTCGCGCGCGTGAGTCTGTACAACGCCGACTGGAACAGCGCCTACCCAACCCTGAATCGAACCGGCTTGCTGGTGACCAAGGGCAAGAAGCAGAGCGGCCGTGCCACGGCGAGCGGCTCTGCGGTGTACACGGCCGATGCGGGAGCCTCGCTTGACTTCTGCTGGATGGTCGGTCGATTCGCGATCGACGTGACGGGCATGAGTCCCGCCAGCATTCCCACCATGCAGGTGCAGTTCAACATGGTGGGCAAGAACGGCGCCACCATCACCGGCAACGAGAACGGCACCACCTTCACCGGCGCGAACGCGAGCACTGCCAGCTACAAGGTGAACCAGTTCTTCTCGTTCTCCGCACCGATCATTCCTCCGCCCAGCGCGCCGACTGGCCTGATTGCGACCGACGGCTCGTCCACCGCCAATGTGTCGCTGACATGGAGCGCATCGACGGGCGCCACCAACTACAACGTGCGCCGCTCAGGTGCCGGTCTGCCCATGACGCAGATCGGATCCGTCGTGGCGCCAACCCTCACCTACACCGATGCCACCGCCCTGCCCGGCGTGCTGTACACCTACGAAGTTCGTGCGGTCGGCGCTGGCGGCGAGGGTGCCTCGAGCGCCGGCAACACCGGCTGGCGCGGACTCACCGCACCCACGGGCGTGACGGCCACCGATGGCGCAAGTGCATCGAACGTGACCATCAGCTGGACCACTTCCAATGCGCCTTCCTACAAGGTGTTCCGCGGACTCGGCGCGTCGTCGCTCGCCCAGATCGGCACCTCGACCACCATCAGCTACACGGACACGACCGCCGTCATCGGCACGCTGTACACCTACGCCGTCAAGGCGAGCGGTGAGACCGGCACCGGCGACAGCGACCTGAGCGCAACCGACACGGGTTGGCGAACCGTGGCGGCACCCGCCTCGATGGCCGCAACCGATGGCACAAGCACTGACGCGGTCACGCTCGAGTGGGCGCAGGTGCAGGGAGCGAGCACCTACAAGGTTCGCCGATCCTCGGGAGGCGGCTCACCCGCGCTGATCGCCTCGCCCAGCACGAATCGGTATGTCGACGGCTCCGCGGTGCCGGGCACGCTGTACAGCTACTCCGTCACTGCAGCAGTTCCGCTGGGCGAATCCGCCGCAGCCACCGACACCGGCTGGCGCATGCTCACCGCCCCCGCCACACTGCGGGCATCTGACGGCACGTTCTTCACTGGCGTTCGGGTGGAATGGGGCGCGTCGGCTGGCGCCGTGAACTACGAGCTGTACCGGGGCTCCACCAGCGCAACAACCAAGATCGCGACCGTGTCCGGCACTTCCTACGAGGACACCTCGGCGACGCCGGGTGTTTCGTACACCTATGCCGTGAAGGCGGTTGGTGGCGACGGAACAGGAACCAGTGCGTTCAGCAACTCCGACACTGGCTGGCGATCGGTGGGCCCACCGACCAGCCTGACGGCACAGAACGGCGTTTCACGCACCAGCGTCGCCATCAACTGGACGCCGGCGCTCGGCGCGACGGGCGTGAAGATCTTCCGCGCCATCGGTTCCGGCGTGGCGACCCAGATCGGCTCCACCACGGGGACCACTTTCGCGGACAGCACGGCCTCGCCTGGCGTGCTGTACACGTACTACCTGAAGTCGACTTCGGCCAATGGAGACAGCGTGCAGAGCGATTCCGTGACCGGCTGGCGCGGCATGACGCCGCCAGCAACCGTCACCGCCACTGCTGGCACCAGCACGACTTCGGTCACGGTCACCTGGACCGCAGCCGTGAACGCCTCGAAGTATCAGGTGCTGCGCGCCGTCGTCGGCGGCAGCCCCGCGGTGATCGGTGCGGATCTGGCAAGCTCGGCACGCTCCTACACCGACGAGTCGGCCGTGCCCGGCACGCTGTACGCCTACACGGTGAAGTCGACCGGCGGCGAAGGCACCGGCGACAGCGTGGCCAGCGTGCCCGCTGCAGGCTGGCGGCGCAACACGGCGCCCACCGCACTGACCGCCACGGATGGAAGCAGCAGCACGCATGTCGTGGTGACATGGGTCGCTTCACCGGGCGCATCCGGCTACAAGCTGTTCCGCTCCACCGGAACCGCCGCGGCCATCCAGCTGGCGACCACCACGGGCACCAGCTTCAACGACACCACCGCCGTGCCCGGCGTGACCTACACCTACGCTGCGAAGGCTTCGGGACAGACCGGCACCGGCGACAGCGAGTTGAGCAACACCGACACAGGCTGGCGCGGCATCGTCGTTCCAACCGAAGTGTCGGCGACCGACGGGTCCTTCACCGACAAGGTGGTCATCACCTGGGCTGGGGCTTCAAGCAGCAGCTACAAGATCTTCCGCG
>RFQW01000244.1 GCA_009924765.1 Planctomycetota bacterium
GGTGATCGAGTTCAGCGACGTGGTGTTCGCGGTGGACAGCGTGCCCGCGGTGCTGGCCATCACGCGCGAACCATTGCTGGCCTTCACCAGCAACATCGCGGCGGTGCTGGGCCTGCGAGCCATGTACTTCCTGCTGGCCAACGCCGTCGACCGATTCCACCTGCTGAAGCCCGCACTTGGACTGGTTCTGTCATTCGTGGGCGTGAAGATGGGCTGGCAGTGGTGGTATCACGAGCCCCTGCTGCCCATCGGCATCAGCCTGTCGATCGTGCTTGCCACCGTGGCATTGGGGGCCATTCTGAGCCTGCTGGTGCCGCCGCGACAAGTGCACAAGCCCGCTCAACCGACCATCTGAGGGGCGATTTCGGTCGGCGCGCGCTACACTCCGCGCCCCATGCGCGTCCACGAATTCCAGGCCCGTCAGTTGCTCGCCGAGGCAGGCGTCCCCGTTCCATCGGGCGGCGTTGCCACCACCATCGATGAGGCCGTGAAGGCCGCCGAGACCGTGTTCGCGGCCGGTGGCAGCATCGCCGTCGTGAAGGCCCAGGTGCATGCCGGCGGCCGTGGCAAGGCGGGCTTCGTGAAGGTGTGCAAGACCGTGGACGAGGCGCGCACCGCCGCAACGTTCATGCTGTCGAACCGCATGGTGAGCCCGCAGACGCCGCCCGAGGGTCTGGCCGTGAGCCGCCTGCTGGTGGCCAGCGGCGTGGACATCGCCAAGGAGTTCTACGTGGCGGTGCTCACCGACCGCAGCACACGCCGCAACGTGCTGATCGCCAGCGCCGAAGGCGGCGTGGACATCGAGCACGTGGCCGAGACGCGCCCCGAAGCGATCCTGAAGCAGCCGCTCGACCCCGTGACCGGCCTGCATCCCTACATGGCGCGTGACATGGCCTTCCGCCTGGGCTTCCAGGGCAAGACCGTGGCGCAGGCCGCCGACATCTTCCTGAAGCTGGCGCGCACCTTCATCGAGAAGGACGCCACGCTGGCCGAGATCAATCCGCTGGTGCTCACCCCCGCCAGCGCGGCGCACCCCGAGGGTCAGGTGATCGCGATCGACGCCAAGTTCACCTTCGATGACAACGCCATGTTCCGCCAGAAGCAGGTGCAGGCGTTCTTCGATCCCGCCGAGGAGAATCCCTCCGAGATCCGCGCCAACGAGTTCGGCCTGAGCTACGTGGCGCTGGACGGCACCATCGGCTGCCTGGTGAACGGCGCCGGCCTGGCCATGAGCACCATGGACATCGTGAAGCTGCACGGCGGCGAGCCGGCCAACTTCCTGGATGTGGGCGGCAGCGCGAGCGAGGAGGCCGTGACCGAGGCGTTCCGCATCATCCTGAGCGACGCGCGCGTGAACGGCGTGCTGGTGAACATCTTCGGCGGCATCATGCAGTGCGATCGCATCGCGCGCGCCATCATCGCCAGCGCCAAGACCGTGGGCTTCAAGGTGCCGCTGGTGGTGCGTCTTGAAGGCACCAACGTGACCGAGGCGCGCAAGCTGCTCGAGGCCGCTCGCGGCGACATTCCCACCATGCAGACGGCCGGCGATCTCACCGACGCGGCCAAGCGCATCGTGGCCGCCACGAAGGGCGCCTGACCCCATGCTGGTGCTGTTCGACATCGATGGCACGATCCTGAAGAGCCAGCACGCCGGCGTGCAGGCCATGCTGGACGCGTTCCATCAGCTGCACCCCGATCGGCGCTTCAGCTTCGACGGCATCGACATCGCGGGCCGACTGGACACGCTGATCTACGGCGAGATGGCCGATCGACACGGCGTGCCGGCGGATGCCGAATCGCACGAGGTGTTCCGCCACACCTACAGCGGCCATCTGGAGCGCCGGTTGGCCGAACGCAACACGGTGGTCTGCCTCGACGGCGTGGCGGAACTGGTGCAACGCCTTGCCAAGGAACCGGGCGTGGAACTGGGCCTGCTCACGGGCAACTATCCCGCCACGGGCCGCCTGAAGGTGAAGCACGCGGGCCTGGACCCCGACCTGTTCAAGGTGAACGCCTTCGCGATGGATGGCGTCACGCGACGCGACCTGCCGCCGGTGGCGCTGCAGCGCTATCAGCAGCGACACGGGTCGCCGCTCGATCCCGCGCGCGCGATCATCATCGGCGACACCCCCAAGGACGTGGATTGCGCCCTGCACAACGGCTGCCGCGTGCTGGGCGTGGCCACGGGTGAATTCACCGCCGAACAGCTTCTTGCCTGTGGCGCGCACCATGTTGTGGACAAGCTGTCACCAGTCGAGCCCGTGCTGGAGTGGTTGCTCACGCACCGCGAAGCGCGCAGGTAGATTCGCGCTCGCGATGTCGGAGTCATTCAACAGCGTCTGCCGCGACTTCTACGTCAACCAGAAGCTGGCCCTGAAGATGGACCTGCCGTGGGGACGCGAGCCCGTGCTCGAGTTGTTCGATCGCATGCGCAAGGCCGTGCCCGCGCTGAGCGACCTGCGCAGACAGGATCACGAGATTTCGCTCGAAAGCCCGGAGGACGATGACCGCGGCTATTCGTGGGTGGCGCTGCGCCAGACCTCGCTGCGCAGCGGCTGCGTGAATCCGGCCGACCTCTCCGACGCCTACCGCCTGCACCGCACCGTGCTGGAGACGGCGCCGTGGTTCCTGTCGATCCGCCCGCTCGATGTGGATCATCTCGAGATGGTGTTCGGTTTCGACTTCGAGGCCGAGGGCAATCGCGACGCGATCATCTTCGATGCACTGCTGGCCGACACGCCGCTGGGTGGCCTGCTGGAACGCCACCGCGACGAGCCGCTGGATGTGCAGCCCTTCATCGGGCTGAACTTGGACCGCGAGGACGGCACGCAGGCCTTCGTGGAGATCAAGAGCCGCACGAAGGGCTTCGAGGGACAGTTGCCCAACCGCTATCCCAGCGAACCCATCAGCGTGTACCTGACCGTGCGACGCAGCGGTCCGCTGGAACGTCTGGAAGACCTGCCCACGGTGATGGCCTCGCTGGCCGGACACGCCGAGCGCCTGGCCGAGCAGCGCGTGATCCCCAGCGTGCTGATTCCCATTCGCGACGCGATCCTGAGCCGCTGAGCGGCGCGTGCGTCAGCCGCCCTGCTTGCGCTGGGCCAGCAGTTTCTCCATCTCGGCACCAAGGGGTGCCCGCAGACGCGAGCGCGTGTGCCCGGTGATGATGCGTGCACCCTTGCTGAACGCCAGATAGGCGAAGCCCCACGAAAGCATCACGAACACGCGGTTGCGGAAGCCCACCAGCAACAGCACGTGCACGAACAGCCACGCGAGCCATGCAAGCAGCCCCCGCATCTTCAGGCCAGCCACCTCCGCCACCGCGCGGGCGCGTCCGATGGTGGCCATGGAGCCCTTGTCGAAATAGCTGAATGCGGGCCGCGGCGGCTTGGCGCCCGTCTTTGCCGCGCTCTCGGCGCCGATGATGCGCGCCACCATGTCGGCCATCTGCATGGCTGCGGGCGCCACGCCGGGCACGGGCTTGCCCGTGCGCGCGCACACCTGCGCGGCCATGTCGCCGATCACGAACACGTCAGGCGACCCCGGCACCGAACAATCGGGCAGCACCTTCACGCGGCCCGC
>RFQW01000245.1 GCA_009924765.1 Planctomycetota bacterium
GCCAGCGTGAGCGCATGCGACACCAGCGCGCCGTCGCGCGGCCACATGTAGCTGTAGGTGTCCCCGGCGAAGTGGGTGATGTCGTAGTCGTTCGCGGCGATGATGGCGCCGCCGTTGTCGATCTGCGTGCGCAGGATCAGCGCGCTGCGTCGGTGCAGATCGGCCAGATGGTCCGGCAGGGGATCGTTGGGCACCGACTCCTTCTGGCTCCACAGGCGCCAGTAGGCCTCGGTCCGGTCCATCATGCGCTGCGGCGTCTTCAGGCGCACCTTGTCGTTCAGTTGTCGCACGGCCTCGTAGGTGTGTCCCGCGGCGATCCAGTACGTGCAGCTCTCGCTGCCGCCCGCCGCCACCGGCAGGTGGAAGCCCACGGTGCTGTCCACGCTGCCCTGCGCGATGGCATTGCGGCTCAGCAGGCCGTCCTCGGCGTCGCGCCAGGTGCCTTCGGCGTCACCGATGCGCTTGGCGCCGGTGGCCCAGCTGCCGATGCCCCAGCCGCCCGGATGCACGCCGTTGAACAGGAAGTAGCAGTCGTCCTTGTAGTGCACCAGGCCGCCGGTGCCCGGATCGAACGCCACCGTGTCGCCCACCGGGCTTTCGCCAACGGACAGATCGGCATGGAAGAACACGCGCACATCGCGCGCGCGATCGAGCAGGTCGCATACCGTCACCTTCCGGAAGAACACCGGACTGAAGTAGTCCACGGCGTCGTTGCAGATCACTTCCACGCCCAGACGCTCGTGGCGCAGGCGCACCTCGCTCACCAGCGTGTCGCGCTTGTAGCGGAGCTCGCGCGTCCAGCCCGCGCCGTCGATCCAGGAGAACGCGCCATCGGCCCACACGCCGAACCGCTGCAGGTGGCCGCACGTGTGATTCGGCTGACCGACATGCGGCCAGTAGAGGTCGCGGATGCGGTAGAGGTCGTCGAAGGCAACCAGCATCTCGCCGTTGCCGATGGGGATGTTTCGTGGCATGGTGGCAGGCCTCCGAGTGGGTTCACCCGCCGGAAGCGGGCCATCCCCGATTGATATCGGATTCAGCCGCCCTCATGTGAAGGGCGGAGGTGCCGTTTGGCCACAGATTGCGGGAAACCGTCAGCCCTGGAACCGGCCGAAGATCAGGCTGGTGTTGTGGCCGCCGAAGCCGAAGCTGTTGTTGATGGCGAAATCGGTCTTTCGCTTCTGCGGCGTGTGGGGCACGAAGTTCAGGTCCATGCCCTCGTCGGGGTTGTCCAGGTTGATCGTGGGCGGCAGCGTGTCGTTCACGATGGCCAGCACCGTGGCCACGCTCTCGATGCCGCCGGCGGCGCCCAGCGCATGCCCGGTCACGCTCTTGGTGCTGCTCATGGCCAGCTTGTGGGCGTGATCACCGAACAGGCGCTTCACCGCCACCACCTCGGCCTTGTCGCCCAGTGGCGTGCTGGTGCCGTGCGCGTTGATGTAGGCGATCTGGTCGGGATTCAGCTCGGCCTCGCGCAGCGCCATGCGCATGCTTCGGAAGGCGCCGGAACCCTGGTCATCGGGGGCCGCGATGTGATACGCGTCGCCGCTGCAGCCGTAGCCCATCACCTCGGCATAGATGCGGGCGCCGCGCTTGCGGGCGTGCTCGAGCTCCTCGAGCACCACCACGGCGGCGCCTTCGGCCAGCACGAATCCGTCGCGATCCTTGTCGAAGGGGCGGCTGGCCTTCGTCATTGCGCGTGCTGAGTGCCTTCATGGCGCTGAATGCGCTCACGGCCACCGGACCGATGGCGCCTTCCGCGCCACCCGCCAGCATCACGTCGGCGTCGCCGCGCTGGATCATGTGGAACGCCGCGCCGATGGCATGCGAGCCGGTGGCGCACGCGGTGGCGGTGGCGATGTTCACGCCCTGCAGGTTGAAGCGGATGCTGGCCTGGCCCGCACACGCGTTCACCATGAGACGGGGCACCACGAAAGGGCTCACCTTGCGGGGGCCGCCCTCGGTCAGCCTGGTGTGGTTGGCCTCGATCGTGTCGATGCCGCCGATGCCGCTGCCGATGGCCACGCCGCGGCGCTCGAAGTCGCCGGTGGCGAAGTCGATGCCGCAGTCACGGGCCGCTTCCACCGCGGCGCCCAGGCCGTACAGGCAGAAGCGATCCATGCGCTTGGCCTCGCGGCCATCCACGCCCATGTGCTTCTCGGGGTCGAAGCCACGCACCTCGCCGCCGAAGCGGGTCGACCAGTCGTTGGTCTGCGGGAATGAGGTGATCGGCCCGATGCCCGACGCTCCGTCGAGCAGGCTCTTCCAGAAGGTGGGCACATCAAGGCCCACATCGGTGACGGCTCCGAGGCCCGTCACCACGACACGGCGAAGTGTGATGGTGCGTGGCATGCGTGCAGGGGGAAGGCCGAAGCCGTCCGGTTCAGCCCTTGGCGGCCAGACCCTTGTTGATCATGTCGACGGCCTGACCCACGGTGTGGATCTTCTCCGCCTGATCGTCCGGGATCTGGATGTCGAACTCTTCCTCGAGCGCCATGACCATCTCGACGGTGTCGAGGCTGTCGGCGTTCAGGTCGTTGGTGAAGCTGGTGTCGCGCGTGATGGTTTCCTTCTCCACGCTCATCTGCTCCGAAACGATCTTGATCACCTTGGTTTCGATCTCTTGCTCGGTCACGTCGCGTCTCCTGAGGATGCGGCCCAGGGGGAAGTCCCTGCGGCCTGTTGAGGACGGGAAGGTAGCGAAATTCGCCTGAAACCGCCACAAGGCGGCCGCAGGCCCGTTGTCACATGGCCATGCCGCCGTCGACCACGATCACTTGCCCGGTGACATAGCCGCCTTCGTCGCTGGTCAGCCAGCCAATGGCCGCGGCGATGTCGGTGGGGGTGCCAAACCGCTTCAGCGGAATGTTCGGAAGGGCCTGCTCCTTCACCTGGGGGGGCAGGACGGCCGTCATGTCGGTTTCGATGAAGCCGGGGGCCACCACATTGGCGGTGATGCCCTTGGAACCCAGCTCGCGGGCGATGCTCTTGGTCATGCCCACCAGGCCGGCCTTGGCGGCGGCGTAGTTCACCTGACCGGCGTTGCCCATGAGGCCGCTCACGCTGCCCACGTTCACGATGCGGCCAAAGCGGCCCTTCATCATGGGGCGGCTGGCGGCGCGGCAGGCCACGAAGGCACTCTTCAGGTTCACGCGGATCACGTCGTCGAAGTCGGCGTCGCTCATGCGCATCAGCAGGCCGTCCTTGGTGATGCCGGCATTGTTCACCAGAATGTCCAGGCGACCGTGCTTTTCGGCGACCTGCTCAACCATCTGTGCCAATGCGGTCGAGTCGCCGATGTCGCACGCCTGCGCCTCGAAGCGGCCGCCCGCCGCGGTGATGGCAGCGCCGACATCCTTCAGCCCGTCGAGCGAGCGTGCAACGCCCACCACGATGCGACCTTGGCTGGCGATGCGTTCGGCGATGGCTCGGCCGATGCCTCGGCTGGCTCCTGTCACGATGGCTACGCGCGTTTCGATTGGATGGACTCCTCGGGGGCGGATGGTAACGAGCGATGCAGTGCGCGTTGGTGGAAGTGCTGGACTCGATCAGCTCGGTCCACCGGGACCGCC
>RFQW01000246.1 GCA_009924765.1 Planctomycetota bacterium
CCGATCTGCGCGTGCGAGAAGGGCAGCAGGCCAGCGCGTGCGCCCGTCTGCACCGCATCGATCACCTTCAGGGCCTGATCGCCATCGGCCGCGCTCTTGGGGTCTTCCACGATCACCGGGGTCACCAGGAAGATCACTTCCTGGCGCTTGGTCACGTCGGACTGGCCACTGAACGCGCCGGGAATGGCGTCGCCCAGCAGCGGAATCTGGCGATTGCGGGTGTCGGAGCTGTCGGTGAAGAGGCCGCCGAGCACGATCGTCTGGCCGCTCTTCACGCGGACATTCGTGCGCAGATCCTGATTGGCCTGATTCGGAATGCTGGTGTCCGTGCCCTGAAACTTCACCGTGGCGTACTGGGCCTGGATGATGCTGGGCGCCAGTTCCATGCGCACCATGCCATCCGGACTGATGAAGGCACGGAAGGTGAGCTTGACGCCGGTGTCGATGTACTGCACTTCCTGCGTGGTGCTCGTCTGCGTCTGCGTGGTGGACAGGTAGCCAAGCTTCTTGCCGATGTTCACCTGCGCCTTCTGGCGATTCAGCACCGTCACGGTGGGGCGCGCAAGCACCGTGGTGTTGCGCACCTCGTCGAGCATCTGCAGGAAGATGGCGAGATCGTTGGTGAGCACGCCGACCTGCAGCGTGGGGTTGGTGCCTTCGATCTCGGGATAGAGCGAGGCATCGTTCGCCGTTCCCTTGCCGGGATACGGCTTCTGCGTGCCGTTCTTGAGCGAGTCGAAGGCATTCATCGGGCCGCCCACCACGTTGCCGAAGTTGATGCTGCCCACGGCGGAGATGTCCAGACCGAAGGCGTCGTTCTCGGCGACGTCGGCCACCAGGATGGTGGCCTCCACGCGCACCTGCTGCGGCTGCACGTCGGCCTCCTTCAGGATCTTCGCGGCCTTCTCCAGCACATCCGGGAAGTCGTTCACCAGCAAGCGCGTGGCGTAGGCGTAGGTGTCGCTGCCGCCGTCTGCAATGGTGGGTTCGTAGCCTTCCTTCACCTTGCCAAGCGACACGGCGGTGCCGCCCTCGCTCAGCAGGGGCTTGGTCAGCGTCAGCGCGTCGTCGGGCGAGAGGAACTGCAGCGTGAAGACGCGTGCCTCGCGCTTCATCTTGGCCTTGTCCATCGCTTCCTTCTCGGCTCGCGTGTACACCATCACGAAGGGGCCCTGGCGCTCCCACACGAAGCCGTTCACGGTGAGCAGCGCGTCCAGTGCCTGGTCGATCGGCACGTCGTACAGACTCACGCTGACCTGCGCCTTCACCTTCTCGCTGGCCACGATGTTCATGTGGCTCTTGATGCTGAGCAGTTCAAGCAGCTTGGTGATGTCGATGCCCTGGGCGGCCAGTGTCACGGTGCCGTGGTCGGTCACGCTCACGGCAGCGTCGGTCACGGTTGACGCGTGAGCGCTCTGCGCGGGTGCCGCCGATTCCGAGGGCGCGGCATCGGGAGCGGGCTCCGTTTGGGCGGGCGCCGAAGCACCCTGCACCGTCGCGGTGGAGGGCTCCGTGGACTTGGGTGATTGCGACCACGCGGCGGCCGCAGCCATCGCCAGTCCAATCACCGCAACGCACAGCCTTTGTGTGGTTTCGCTTCGCAAGCGCTTCTGTTTTCGGCCGAATAGAGGAGCAACCTGTGTGGTAAGCATCAATTGGGCCAGTTGACGGTTATCGAACCTGTATCGGGTGCGAAAGTTATAAGACATGATCGATTAGAGTCCGGTAAATAGGCTGTGACTGAGGCTGGACCCTCTCGAACACCTCCGAAGGGTTCAAACTCGATCTTTGTCTGTGAGGAGGGAGATGACACAAGTCGGACGCCGGCCGCCGCCTCGCTCATGCCCTGACCAAGCGTGCGCCGCATGGTGGAGCCGTCAGCGGCTGTCATGGGCACGGTGGGGGTGGAGTTGCGGGCGATGAACCAACCCGTGCCGTCGGCGGCCAGGCGGATGGCGGCGGGATCGTCGGGGTTGTTCAGTGTTGCGCTGCGAGCCCACTCCACGTCGCGGGTGAACAGGCGCACGGCGCCCTCGATGCGTTCCTCGTCGCGCGGACGCAGGAGGTCCATGCTCAGCGCCGCTAGCGTGGCGATGATCAGGACCACCACCAGCATCTCGATCAGCGTGTAGCCGCGGCGCGCGTTCATGGTCCGGTCCCCTTGTCGGCGCCCCAGCGCAGCGGGCGGATGGGGAACATCTCGTCGGGGTCGCCACCGCGGTTGGGTGCGCGACCTTCGGTGAGACCCACGATGTCGTCCAACGCATGGTCGTAGCGGAAGCGGCTGGTGCCGTTGATGAACACGCTGTCCGCCGCCACGCGACCGTACACCTGCGTGCTGCCGTTGAAGTAGATGCTGCTCGAGGGCAGGAACAGGCTGCCGATCACGCTGGTGCTGTCGAAGGTCCACACATACAGCGCACTGAGCACGCTCCTGATGGGGTAGATGCGCACGCGCCAGGGTTCGAGGTAGCGGGGTTCATCGGGCCTGATCGAGTCGCACGCGGTCGTGGAGAAGCCACGGCCCATCCACGCCTTCATGTGCGGATCACCCACGGCCTTCACCGGATCGGGCTCCGACAGGCACTGGTAGTAGCTGCCGATCCAGCAGTTGGTCATGTTCATCACGTAGCCGTTGTTGATCTCCAGATCGGCATCGGTGGTCAGCTCCACGGTGGTGTTGCTCCAGTTGATGCCCTTGGGAAACAGGTTGAAGATCGACCACTTGGGCCACACCACGATCTTCACCGCGCCCTGGATGCGGATGGTGGCGTTGCTGGCGTTCCAGCTGCCGAACACCTCGTAGGTGCCGCTGGTGAGCAGCAGCGTGCAGTTGTTGGTGGTGAGGGTGGTGTTGGTGCTGCCGGTGGGGCTGCCCACGCGGAAGGGGGTCATGGTGCGCGTGCCGCTGCTGATGGTGTTGCCGCCGCTGATGCCTGCCGGCGCGGGCACCATGGCCACGGGCTGCGGTGCCTGCACCATGCGGATGGACTCATCCGAACTCATGCGCACGGTGGCCACCTTGTCACGGCCCGGTCCGTTGATGGGGAAGCTGCCGCTCCACAGGTTGGTGCCACCGTTGTACGGGTAGTAGATCCAGGTGCTCTTCAGCGTGCGCGTGTCGTTGGGATCGACCGGCAGCACCTCCGACTCGAACTGCACGTCGCTGTCCAGCCACACGCCGCTGAAGTTGGAGATGGCGAAGTCGGCCTGCGTGCCAAGGTTCACGCGGCGCTTCTCGCTGCTCTTGGGCGCGCGAACCCAGCGTCCGATCTGGTTGTTGGTGCCATAGATCCACAGCAGCTTGTTGGCAAAGATGGCGTACTGGCCCTTGACCACCTGCGGAATGCTCATGTCGGAGAGCGATGTCCAGGTGGAGCCGTCCAGCGTGGCCGTGACGGCGATCTCCACGTCAATGCCCGGGCGCATCAGGCCCGACTGCACGCAGGCGCGCGTGGGCGCGTGGCCGGCTGGCACCCAGGCTTCCCACGCGGCGTTCAGCTCGGCAAAGTGCTTGGCGTCGGTCAGCCAGAAGGCAAATTGGTGGCCAACGACGCCTGCAACGATCGC
>RFQW01000247.1 GCA_009924765.1 Planctomycetota bacterium
TGGCAAGCGACTCACGCTGGAACTGGAATTCGCCGGCGAGCCGCAGCCGCTGGTGGGCAACCGGCTCGACCTGCTCGCCGCGCGCGTGGATCCGGGCATGGAAGGCTTCGCCATCCGCAACGGTGATCGCTGGGTCGACGCGCTGCCCTCGCAGCTGCAGACCCGCAACCAGGTCACGCATCTCAACTTCATCGCGCTCACGATGGGCCGTGAGGTGGGACTGGATCCAGCCGCATCGAAGGACCTGAAGCTGCCCGAAGGCGCGGCAGCCTATCGACTGGAGACGCGCCGGCTCGCGCAGGCATCGCCAACCGACGCGCCGTTCCAATCGCTCCGCGGCGCCGCGCTGGTGCCGCTGCAGTCGGTCAACCGCGCCGCCATGCGCGACATGGCTCGCGGCATCGCGCGTCACATGCAGCAGCGCTGGCCCAATGTGGACGGCCTTCCCGGCGATGCGGCCAGCGGCATGCGCTCGCTTGGTCCGCGCGCCAACTACCGCGCTGCAACGGGCGAGTGGCCCGACCCCGTCTCGCCGCCGGCGGAACAGGCGCTGGCTGCCTACGCGATGGCGCGACTCAGCCTGGCAGACTGGATGCCCGCCGATGAGCGCGAGGCCGCGGCGCGCTTCGCGTGCCAGACGCTGGATTCGCTGCGGCAGCTCGCCTCGGGCGAAGTCGATCCCGCCACCGACGCAAGCGCCATGGCGTGCATCGTGCTGGCCGCGGACACGCTGCAGCGCGCGCCGACCAACTGCATGGAGGACGCGCTGCGTGCCTGGCTGCCCTCGATCCGCGAGAAGCTGTCGAAGTGGGCCGATGCGCAGCCGAGCCCCTCACCCACGCAGGCCGCCATGGCACTGGCCGCGCTTGGCGATGCAGCCGATGCGCGTCTGCGCGCCGCAGCCTGGTCACCTGACAATCCCGAGCGCACCGTGATGGCCACGCCATGGCTGCTCGATCGCGGCATGCCCGAAGCTGCGCCCGCGTGGAAGGGCGCGCTGTCGCAACTTGCCGCCGCACAGATCGATGCCGCGCACGAGTCCGGCGTGGCACCCGATCTTGATGGTGGATGGTCGAGCGGCAGCACCGTGCCCCGGCCCAACGCGCTGTCCGCACGCGCAGCATGGGCGCTTGCCACCGTGACGCAACGACCCGACCTGCTCGATGCCACCGAACGCGCCACCGCGCAGCAGACCCTTCGCCGCGCGATGCGATTCCTTCTGCAGTTGCAGGCCGATGCGAATGCGTGCCACGCCTTCCGCGATGCATCCAAGGCGATGGGCGGCCTGCGCGCCGCGCCATGGGACACCGACCAACCGATCGCGGCTTCCAGTTACGCGCTGCTCGCGGCCATGCAGGCTGCCAATGTGTTGGCCGAGGCCGACGCGTCGCCGCGTCCCTAGACTCGGCGCCATGCGTGCTCATCTCCGCGCCGCGACCATTGTCTGCATCAGCGTGCTGCTGCTGCCGATGTTCGGCTGGTCCGCGCCGCCGAAGGACACCTGCACACCGTGCATCGATCGCCTGTTCAGCCAGGCGCCGCCCGCGACGCGTGGCCCCGTCACGCTGCGCGCGGCATTCGAAGCCATCTCGAAGGCAAGCGGCGTGCCGGTGCGTGGGCTCTGGACCTCCAGCGTGCCCGAAGGCGGCCTCGATCCGGAACGCATGGTGCAGATCGATGGCAACCCCGCGTCATGCGGCGCGTTGCTGAACGCGATCCTCGATCAGGTTTCCGAACCAACCAACCCCGCGCTGTGGCAGTGCACAAGCGGTGGCATCGAGGCTGGCTCGCGAACCGCACTGTGGCGGCCGCAGGCGATGCGCGTGCAGATCTACGACATGCGCGACCTGCTGCTGCGCGTGCCCGCATTCAAGAGCACCGGTGTGCCGCAGGCTGGCGCGGCGGGTTCCGGTGGCGCGGGCGGATCAGGTGGCTCGGGTGGTTCCACTGGCAGCACGACCACCGACGCCGACAAGGACGCGCGCCGCACGCTGCGCATGGATGAACTCATGAAGCTCATCCAGGCCACCGTGGTTCCCGAAGCGTGGGAAGCGCAGGGCGGACCATGCACCATGGCCCCACGTGACGGCATGCTGGTGGTGCGCGCGCCGGATTTCGTGCATCGCCAGATCGAACAGCCACGCCCACCACGACGCGCGGCAAGCAAGAAGCCTTCGGCTGGGGAAAGCACGAAGTCCCCGTGAACGAACCTGCCCCCGACGTCACACCAGACGTCACCTCCGAACTCGCGCCAACGCACGGCACGCTTCGCCGCGATCTGCGCGCATGCACAGGTGACGGTGCCACCTACTGCCTGATGGTGGGCGCAAGCGAGGGCTACTTCAGCGCGCTGGTGCTGGCGCTCGGCAAGAGCAACATTCTCGGTGGCCTGTCCGCCACCATTCCCATGCTGATCGGCTCGCTCGTGCAGCTGGCCTCGCCGGCGGGCCTGCGCCGACTTGGCTCGCCGCGGCGCTGGGTGCAGGGCTGCGTACAGAGCATGGCGCTGCTCACGCTCGCCGCCGGCGCGTGGATGGGTTCGATGCCCACCTGGCTCATCTTCGCCAGCATCGCGGTGTACTGGAGCTGTGCTCTCGGGGCCGGACCCGCGTGGAGCACCTGGGTTGCCAGGCTCTTTCCCGAACGCATCCGTGCGCGGTATTTCGCGTCGCGCAGCAGGCTCTGCAATGTGCTGCAGCTCGCATCCATGCTTGCCGCCGGGTGGATCCTCTCGCTCGGCGAGCGCGGAAGCTGGCCACTGCTCGCCTTCGCGGTGATCATGGCAGCGGCGGCGATGTGCCGTCTCTCCAGCATTCCGTATCTGCAGCGTCAGGGCGATGTGCGGCTCACGCCGGCGGACATCCAGCCTGTCGATTGGCAAAGCCTGCCGCGTCGACTGTTCAAGGGCGACCTGCGGCTGCTGCTCTTCCTGGCATGCCTGCAGGGCGCGCTGCAGACCGGCGGCCCCTTCATCACGCCTTGGCTGCTCAACTCGCTGCACATGGACAAGTGGCGCTTCACCATGTGCATGGCCATGATCTTCGTGTCGAAGAGCGTGGCCCTGCCGCTGGTGGGCCGCCTGATCCGTCGCATGGGTCCCTATCGCGTGCTCACCATCGGCACGCTTGGCACCGCCGTGGCGATCGCCATGCTGCCCTTCGACACAAGCCTTGGCTGGATCCTCTTCGTGCAGGCCACCTTCGGCGTGTCCATCGCGGGCGTGGAATTGGCTGGATTTCTGCTGCAACTGGAGACGCTGGGGCATCGCGAACGCACATCGCTGATGTCGATGTACTGGGCCATGAATTCCAGCGCCACTGCCGTGGGTTCACTGCTCGGCGCGGGCATGCTGAAGGCGCTCGGCGACTGGCCGCATGCCTACGCGACCGTGTTCATCGCATCGGCGGTGCTGCGCGCGGTGGTGCTCATGCTGCGACCGGCGCGTCCGCGCGTGCAGGCGATTGCGGTCTCGTAGACTCGCGGTCGTGGGCCGATCCGTGCCGAAATCGCTTTGGATGCCCGTGCTGGTGGCGGCACCCTTGCTGTGCGCCGCCTGGCTGATTCCGCAG
>RFQW01000248.1 GCA_009924765.1 Planctomycetota bacterium
CCAAGGATGAAATGGCGCTTTCTGGTGCTTCCCGTGCTGGCCATCGCCGGCGCAAGCCTGGCCGTGTACACCGTGAAGAAGCAGGCACGACCCGCGCCCGTGGCCCCGCCGAGCGGCGAACCCACGCGCAGTCCGTTCGGCAACCGCGTGGCCGGCAGCGGCCTGGTGGAGCCCGTGACCGAGATCGTGAACGTGGGCACGCCGATCGGCGGCGTGGTGGAGAGCGTGCTGGTGCACGAGGGCGATGTGGTGAAGAAGGGGCAGGAACTGTTCATCATCGACCAGCGCATGATGAAGAGCCAGTTGCAGTCGGCGAAGGCCCGTCTGGAAGTGGCCCGGCGCAAGCTGGATCAGCTGAAGTCGCTTCCGCGCGCCGAGGATCTGGCGAAGGCGCAGGCGGTCGTGGAGCAGCGAAGGGCGGCGTTGAAGGACGCGCAGTCGCGACTGGATCGACTGAACGCGATCACCGATCCCGGCGCGATCAGCGCCAACGAGCGCCCCACGCGCGAGTACGAGCTGGCCAACGCGAAGGCGCGCATGACGGAGGCGGAGGCGGATCTCGGCGAGGTGCGCAAGGGTGCCTATCCCGAGGATCTGGCCGTGGCCGGTGCCGATGTGCAGGTGGCCGAGGCCGAGGTGAACGCGCTGTCGACGGACCTGGAGCGCAGCGACGTGCGCGCGCCGATCGACGCCACCATCCTGCGCGTGACCGCGCGGCCCGGGCAGTTCGCGGCGGCCTCGTCGGGTGGAAGCGAAGGTCTGGTCACGCTGGGACAGCTCACGCCGCTCAACATCCGCGTGGACGTGGACGAACTCGACGCATGGCGCTTCGATCCGCACGGCAAGGCCGTGGCGGTGTTGCGCGGCGGCAAGCGAGTCGAGTTTCCGATCCATTACGTGCGCACCGTGCCGGTCGTGATTCCCAAGAAGACGCTCACCGGCGACAACGCCGAGCGCATCGACACGCGCGTGCTGCAGCTGATCTACACATTCGACGAGCCGAACCCCGGCGTGCTGCCCGGTCAGGTGCTCGATGTCTACGTGGAGACGGGTCCGGGCTCGGGCACCTTGTCGTCACCCGCGGCACCTTCACCGGATGCCGGTGCGGCCGCGCCTGCGCCTGCGGGCGGCTGAACCAGCCAGGCAACGTCGTCCGACCACGCGGCGAAGTCCTGCGCGATCAGTTCCCATGGGGTGGGCTGGTTCGAATCGATCACGCGCACGCGGTCCCACGCGACCATCTTGGCGATGGGGCGCACATTCTCGCCATCCACCACTTCGCACTCCAGCGCGAAGTGGCCGGGGCCCATGCCCCAGCGCTGACACTCGCCGTCGGGCGGCGTGTTGCCGCGGTCCTGCAGCGCGGTGGTGACGGCCAGTTTCACGCGCAGCACGCGGTGGGCCTTCAGCGTGTCGGCGTCCAGATCCTCCACGATCGTGAGTCGCTTGCGAAGGGCCGCCTTCACGGCGGTCTGCAGGCTCAGGCACAGCGCGTCGCGGTCGGCGGGTGAGGGCAGCGAGTCGTCGGGCCGTCGTCGCAGCACCGGCTCCTGCACCAGCGCGGCGGTGTACTCGCCGAAGTCGGTGTTGGGCAGATGCCACACCAGCACGTCGGGTCGCGTGTAGTCGGCGACCAGATTGCCGTAGGAACTGAGGAAGCCGACATCCGATCGGCCGCGCATGCGTTCGTGTGGCCACAGCGAGCCGCAGGCCGTGATCGGCATCGCGATCGCAAGCAGCGTGGCGAGTCGCTTCATCGCACGATCAGCACGGGGCGATCAGCCTGATGCACCAGATCGGTGGCCACGCTGCCAAGCAGCACGCGCGCCGCGCCGCTGGGAGCGGTGGTTCCAACCACGATCACGTCGGCCTTGCGCTGTTCGGACACGTCGCGGATCGCCTCCACGGGCGAGCCGGGACAGGTGAGGCCTTCCACGCGCACGCCGTTGCCGGCAAGTTCCTTGACGCGGCGAGCAAGCGCCTCGCGCGCCGGCGCCTCGGTTTCGCCGGGTTCAACCATGGGCACGGCGGGCATCTCGAGACCGGTGAACGGACCGGGCAGCAACGTGGCCACCAGCAGCCCGACGGTTGCCTGTTCGCGTGGCGCGGCCAGACGCATGGCGAATTCCGCGGCGCGATTGGATTCGGGGGAGAAGTCGGTGCCCACCAGCAGATTGGTGGTGCGTGGTGCGCGCACCGCATCACCTGGATGCACCACCAGCGTGGGCAGCGACACCTGCTTCAGCGTTGCATCGGCCACGCTTCCCAGGAACACGCGAGGAACACGCGACTGATCGGATTGCGGCCGCGGCTGCCGATCACGAGCAGATCGGCGCCGCACTCCTTCGCCACGGCGCTCACCACCGCGGCAGCCGCGCCGTCGCGCATCTCCACGCGCACCTGCAGGCCATGCTCGGTTTCCACGGCGGCAAGGCCGGCCAGCGCGGCGCGTGTCTCCTCCGGGGAAAGTTCGTGGTCCTGCTTCACGTAGGCGTGCACGAGCGTCAGGCTGGCGCCGTGTGCGCGCGCGATAGCGCTGGCCCAACCAAGCGCGGTGGCCGCTGGTGGACTGAAGTCGGTTCCGACGACGATGCTGCGGATGGGCTGGAGCGTCATGGGTGCGTGCAAAGCCTAACCGCGGGGTAGGCTGCCCGCATGGCACAAGCCTCCATGGAGCGCAAGGCCACTCGCATCGCCGTCGTCGTGGCGGTGGCGTTGCTGCTCATCAAGCTGGCTGCGTACCGCTCCACCGGCAGCACCGCCGTGTTCAGCGACGCCATGGAGAGCCTGGTGAACGTGGTCGCCTCGCTTCTGGCGGTGTGGAGCGTGTGGATGGCGCATCGGCCGGCGGATCGCACGCACCCGTATGGCCACGGCAAGGCCGAATTCGTTTCGGCGGCGATCGAGGGTGGACTCGTGGTGGCCGCAGCTGGCGCGGTGGCCGTGAAGTGCGTGAACGACTTTGGAGCGCCCGAGCAACCGCTGCAGAACATCGACTGGGGCCTTCTGCTGCTGGCCAGCACGGTGCTGGTGAACGGCGTGGTGGGAGGCTGGCTGCTGCACCTCGGCAAGTCCGGCGGCAGTGCGGCGCTGGAGGCGGATGGCATCCACCTGCTGTCGGATGCGTGGACCAGCGGTGGCGCGATCATCAGCCTGATCCTGGTGCGTTCCACCGGCATGCAGTGGATCGATCCCGTGATCGCGCTGCTGATGGCGGTGTGGCTGGTGTGGTGTGGCTGGCGCGTGGTGCGTCGCTCACTCGGCAACCTGATGGATGAACAGGATCTGGGCGACCTGGATCGTGTGCAGCAGCTGCTCGATCAGCATTGCCGCGACGGAGGCACGGCACCGCGCGTGTGCTCGTTCCACAAGGTGCGCAGCCGTCACAGCGGTCGCGAGCACTGGGTGGATTTCCACGTGCAATTGCCTGCAAGCACCGATCTGCACACGGCGCATGAACTGGCCACGCAGCTCGAGGACGAGATCGAGCGAACGCTTGGCGGCACGGCCACGGCGCATGCGGAACCCTGCAAGGATCCGGCCTGCACCAACTGCCATCG
>RFQW01000249.1 GCA_009924765.1 Planctomycetota bacterium
CAGCTTCGAGCTGGAGCTGGAGTGGAAGGTGACCCCGGGCGGCAACAGCGGCATCTTCTATCACGCGATGGAAGACACCAACAACATCTGGGAGAACGCACCCGAGATGCAGATCCTGGATGACGGCGCGCACAACGACGGCAAGGATCGCCTCACCAGCGCCGGCGCCGACTACGCGCTGTATCCGGCACCGCTCGGCGCCGTGAAGCCCGTGGGTCAGTGGAACCAGGTTCGCATCGTGGTGAACGGCATGCACATCCAGTACTTCCTGAACGGCGTGAAGACCTGCGACTTCACGCGCCTCAGCGACGACTGGAAGGCCCGCGTGGCCAAGAGCAAGTTCAGCAAGATGCCGAAGTACTGCACCAACAGCCGCGGCCACATCGGCCTGCAGGATCACGGCGACGAGGTGTGGTTCCGCAACATCCGCGTGAAGCCGCTCGACTGAGCGATCGCGCGCCGATCAGCTGAACAGCAGCAGCAGGAAGGCCACGTCGCCGAAGTCGACGGTGCCGCTCTGATCCACATCGGCCGGGCAGCCGCTGCATGGGCCGAAGTCGAGCAGCAGCACCGCGATGTCGCCCGCGTCGACACCGCCGCTGCTGTCGAGGTCGCCGGGCAATCCCACGGACACCGTGGCGAACTGCGCGCCAGCAACCGAAGCGAGGTTTGGCGCAAGGCCCAGGTCGCCGCGTCCGGCGGGCAGTCCCGGCAGCCACTGGTTCGACACCGTGCCGTCGACGCGCTGAATGCATGCGGCGAGCGAGATGGTTCCGGTGAAGTCGGCCGGCAGTCCAAGGTCGGCGAATGGAATGCGCAGTTCGAAGCCCTTCGTGGCGGTGTCGGCGCTCGCCACGCCGCTGCCCGTGATCCCTGCGGTGTTCGTGTTGTCCAACGCAACCTCGATGCCGTTCGGATTGCTGCCGCCGGTCAGCACGCCGCGGCCCGCGTTCAGCGTGCCCGCGCCGCGATAGTCCTTCGCTGCCAGCGTGCCAGCGCTGGGCAGGCTCACGCGGTCCACATACACGACCGAATTCACGGTGTTGATGTAGTACAGCGCGTCGGGAGCGAAGCCCGCGTCGAAGATCGTGCCATCAAGTGGCGCAAGGCCACCCGGCGGGGAGGGAAGGTGCGCCGTGACCAGACGGTTCTGGCCAGTGCCGGCGCCTGGATCCACATCCACGAACAGGTCGAGCGATGTGCCGTCCTGCGGCAGGTTGCCGCTCATCGACACGCGCAACGCATCGCCATCGGCGCGCACAAACAGCTGGTTCAGTTCTCCCGCGTTGTCGGCGAACGACGACACGCAGGACTGCGTCGCCACCAAGGCGCCGTCGCCCGCGTCGGCCGGAAGGTTCCGGCCGTCGATGTCGGCGTGCGACACCACCTGCGGCAGCGACAGGGCAGCCGTGCCGATGAACCAGCCGCGTGCGGACAGCGAGATGGGGTACGCCGACTTGTTCGCTGCGGTGATGGCGGCGAGCGTGGTGGCGTTCTCCAGACTCGCCGGCGTGGTGCCTGCCTGCGGCACGGTGAACGCGGACAGATCCAGCGTGGCGTTGACGGTGCCGGATCCAAGGTTGATCGCCACCAGCACGGTCTGCGCCGCATCGCTACGCACGAAGGCGTACACGCCGGCATCCGTGCATGACACGGCGGTGTAACTGCCGCGTCGCAGCGCCACCGAAGCCTTGCGCACCGCGATCAGCGAGCGATAGGTCTCGAGGATCGATCCCGACACGCCCTTCTGTTCGGGCACGCTTCGGCCGTCGTTGTCGGCGGAATAGGTGGGGGGCCTGGTGCCCGCAGCAATCGTCGCGTAGTTGCTCATCGGCGCACCCGCCACGGCGTTCCACTTGAAGGGCTCGCGCATCGGGATGTCGTCGGCGTCGCTGCCGGTGGCGGCCTTGCTGCCCTTCATGCCGATCTCGTCGCCGTAGTAGATGTTGGGCGGGAAGGGCAGCGTCATCAGCACCGCGGCCGCAACCTTCTGCCGACCGTTCATGGTGGTGGTGTTGCTGCTGTTGAAGTCGCTCGCGAGACGGTTGGAGTCGTGGTCGTTCGACTGCACCACCACCGTCTTGCCGGACGGAGTCGCCGCAATGGTGTTCGCCACCGTGCTGTACAGGCCTGCGGCGTTGCGTCCGGTCACTGCGCCGCGAATCGCGAACTCCAGCGGCTTGGTGATCACCGCGTCGAAGGCATTCGGCGTGAGCAGGTCGGTGCCGTAGTTGCCCCAGTCCGATGGCTCGCAGAAGATGAACACGTCGGGCTTCAGCGTGCGCAGCGAACCGCACCAGGTTTCCCAGAAGGTGATGTTCGCGCCCCAGCCCTCGCCGCCGCTCGCCCATGCGTGATCCAGTCGGAACCCGTCCACGCCGTCGCTGGTGTTGCCGTCACCGTTCGGATCCAGCCACTTCTTCGCCCAGTTGGTCACCAGCGTCACCACCGCCGGGTTCTCCAGGTTCCAGTGGATGAAGCCCACCTGCGAGCCGTTCCAGGTGTTGTACTGCGACCCGATGTAGGTGGTGTTGCCGGCGTTGGTGAAGGCCAGCCACGCGTCGAAGGGACTTGCAGGGTTGTTGTACGCCGACGTGTACCACGTGCTGTTCTGGCTGATGCCGTAGGCGACGAAGTCCAGGATCACCTTCATGCCGCGCGCATGCGCCGCGTTCACGAACGCCAGAAACTGCGCCTCGGTTCCGAAGCGCGCGTTCAGCGTGTCGGCCGGCCCGTGCTGGTAGCCGTGATACGCCGCCGACGGGAAGATCGGCTGCAGGTAGATCATGGTCACGCCCAGGTACTGCAGGTAGTCCAGGCTGCCGGTCGAGGCCAGGCCACCGAAGTCGCCGAAGCGCGTCGTGACGGTTCCAACCTTGTCGTTGTCCGAGTCGCGCCAGGCGATCGGCATGATCTGGTACACGATCTCGTCCTGCGGCAGGCGCGAGCCCTGCGCCTGCGTGGCGCGCGAGCCAAGCAGCGTGCTCAGCAGCGCGATCAGGCATGCAGTCGAACGGATGGATGCATGCACGGAGCGCATGCGGCCAGTCTAACCCGCGAGCCGGCGGTCTCCAAAGGTTTGCCGCGAAAGATCGCGGCTTCGATCGTCGCTCAAGCGCCCGCAGTGCGCCACTTGATGCTGCAGCCGATGCTGGGATGCTGCTGCTCGGAGGGCTTTCGGCCCGAAAGCACGGCAGCGATGGCCGCGCGCAGTTCATCGCCCGTCACCGGCACGCCCGACTTCGGACGGCTGGCATCCAGGCGGCCACGGTAGGCCAGGCGGTGGCTCGCATCGAACAGGAAGTAGTCGGGCGTGCATGCGGCGTCGAACGCGCGTGCCACATCCTGACTTGGATCGAAACAGTACGGGAAGGTGTAGCCCGCCTCGCGCGCCTCTTCGGTCATGCGCTCGGGAGCGTCGTCGGGATACGCCACCGGATCGTTGCTCGAGATCGCCACGATCGCCAGCGGCCCGTTCGCGTGATCGCGTCCAAGCGTGGCCAGCTGCTCGCGCACATGCTTCACGAAGGGGCAGTGATTGCACAGGA
>RFQW01000250.1 GCA_009924765.1 Planctomycetota bacterium
GCACCAGCAGTCGCAGCACCAAGCTGGTGCACGGCGGCGTGCGCTATCTGGAGCAGATGGACTTCGGTCTTGTCACCGAGGCGCTGCATGAACGCGGCCTGCTGCACCAGAACGCGCCGCACCTGGTGCATCCGCTGCCGTTCATCGTTCCAAGTTTCAAGTGGTGGGAGAGCCCGTTCTACGGCGTGGGCCTGAAGCTGTACGACGCCCTTGCCGGCAAGCTGAACCTGAAGCCCAGCCGCTTCCTGAGTCGCGACGAGGTGATCGCGCGCATCCCCAATGTGCATCTGGATGGATTGCACGGCGGTGTGGAGTACTACGACGGACAGTTCGATGATGCGCGCATGGCGGTGAGCCTGCTTCGGACCGCGCTGCAGCATGGTGCAGCGGCGGCGAGTGGCGTGCGCGTGACCGGCTTGCTGAAGGACGCCGGCAAGGTGTCGGGTGCCGAGGCCGTATGCGCCGTGACCGGTGCCGCGCTGCGCATCGAGGCCAGCGTGGTGGTGAACTGCACCGGCATCTTCGCCGACGCGATCCGCCAGATGGACGCGCCCGCGGCCACCCCCATGATCGAGCCTGCGCAGGGCGTGCATGTGGTGCTTGACCGCAGCTTCCAGCCCAGCGACACCGCCATCATGGTGCCGCACACCGATGATGGTCGCGTGCTGTTCGTGATTCCGTGGCACGGCCACACGCTGGTGGGCACCACCGACACGCCCATGCCGAAGGCCGAGGTCGATCCGCAGCCCACCGAGGAGGAGATCGGATTCATCCTGAAGAACGCGGGCCGCTATCTGCAGCGCACGCCCGAGCGCAGCGATGTGCTGGCGGCCTTCGCGGGCATGCGCCCACTGGTGCATGCAGGTGGCAGCGACGGCACGGCCAGCAAGAAGGTGAGTCGCGAGCATGTGGTGCACGCGAGCGATGCCGGCCTGGTGAGCGTGATGGGCGGCAAGTGGACCACCTACCGCAAGATGGCCGAGGATGGCGTGAACAAGGCACTGGAAGTCGCGGGCATGCCCGCGCGACCGTGCGTCACGGAAGGCATGCGCGTGCATGGCGCGCTGGAGCGTTCGAGCGCTGCATGGCCAAGCGAGGATTGGTTGCAGGTGTACGGCACCGAAGCCGCCGAGCTGAAGGCATTGATGCAGCGTGAGCCGGAACTGGCTGCGCCGCTGCACGCTGAGCTGCCGTACACGGCAGCCGCGCTGGTGTGGGGCCTGCAGCACGAGCAGGCGCGCACGGCCGAGGATCTGCTTTTCCGGCGCACGCGTGCGGGGCTGCTCAATGCCCGGGCGGCTTCGTCGTGTGCGTCGGCCGTGGCGGATGCGCTGGCTGGTTGATCAGGTGGGGTCGGTCGGCGCTTGACCGGTGTCGGCACCGTCTTCTGTTTCGGTGTGGTTGTCCTCCCCGCCGGCCGAGTCGGGCACGGACGTGAGGATGTCGTCATCGAAGTCCTGACGACTGGGCTTCCAGGGGTCCCTTCTTCCAATGAGTGCGGAGGGTGCGGGCGGCTTCCATGTGGGCTCGCCGTGGATGGCCGCAATGACGCGCCACGGGCTTGGGGGCACCTCGGGAACGTCTCCACAGCCGTATGGGCCCCTTCGATCACCGCGATGAGTCTGGATCGATCCGACGATCACATCGATGTAGAGCGCGAGTTGCTTGTCTTCCGTATCGCTGCGCCAAGCGCGCAGGGTGGGCAGCGCAGGCTGGCCGAGGCCAGGAACGGCATGGAGCGCCCAACGTCCATCCTCCTCGACGGCGTTGTCCTCCAGATGGGGTCGCCAGTACGCAAGAAGCGCGTCCATCTCCTCAAGGCATCCCGTGTGAGCAAGCACGAACGCGCAGATGAACTGCTGCCGGGGGTCTGCATGATGGAACCGCTCGATCAGATCAGCGCGAGCGGTGGCGTCGCGCATCTGCTCGCTCAGGGCCAGCACCACCGTTTCGAGATTTCCGCCCCACGGGTTGCCATAGTGGCTCAGCATGCAATGCCGTCGATATCCGGTCGCATCCAGCAGCTCGAAGACGTCGTCGAACAACGCCGGCGGAATCTGACCACCACCCGCCGCGGCCCGCGTGATGGCGACCAGAAGTCCGTCGCGCTGCTGGATGTCGCGCGCCTTCGGCAACTCCTCGAGCAGGCTCGGCATCAGCCTCGCGTCGGACAGCGCGTTCACCGCCGCAAGCATGTTCATGGGAATGTCATCTGACTGCAGAGCGGCGATCAGGTTGGCGAATTCCGCCGCCGAGGGCAGGTGCGGACGCGCTGGCCGCGCATTGTTCTCGAGGAGGAACCAACGGTCCTCGTACAGATACACCTCTGGAGAGAGGGCATCACGCTCCTCGTCGGACGCAACATCGACCGGATCATCGGGTGAATCCACGGAGAGGTCGGTGTCGTCGAGCTGGCTCGCAAGGCACGTCATGGTGATGAGCGTGGCGCACGCGATGATGATCCTGTCCATGGAGTTCCCTTCGGATGGCGGACGCTCCGTGCCCGCCGTGTGATGCGCAGTGGTGAACTTGTCGAAGCGTGTCCCCCGGACTCGTCCCGGCAGTGAGGTGGGCGTTCGACGCGTGCACTGTACTCGCGGCAACAAGGCCGCATTTCTCCGGGAATTCCGGATGGCGGCTAGATTGGGCCGATGCGATCGAGAACCATCCACGGCCTGCTCGCCATTGTGTTGCTCGCCATGATGCTGCCGACGGCCGTTGCGGACACGCAGGCCAGCGCGCCGATCGGGGTGAAGGCCGAGCTTCAGGAACGGCGTGTGTGGGTCTTTGCGGACCCCGCGCCCACCGTGACCTTCGACAACCAGTTCAGCGGTGCGCGCCTGAATGCGTGCACACAGATTGGGCCGCACGACTTCAAGGTGCTGATCACGCCGGAGAACGAGCCGATCAACCCGAGTCCGTGGTACGCGTTTCGCGTGAAGGCGGATGCGCCGGTGGATATCTCGGTGCATCTGGTGATCACCACTGCCAAGAGCCGACCGCGCGCGCGTGTGAGCACCGATGGCATCACCTGGAAGCGTGTGCCCGATGTTGATTGGCAGGGGGCCTCAGGCGCACCGGAGTGCGTGCTGAAGCTGCACGTGGGTCCTCAGCCGACGTGGGTGGCCAGCAACCACATGATCGGCAACGAGCAGCTGTGGGCATGGACCGATGCGATGGCCACGCGCCCCTTCGCCAAGTCGAGCGTGATCGGCGAGAGCGCTGCCGGACGCCCGCTGAAGATGGTGGAGTTCAATGATGGCGCGCCACCCAACTACGTGATCGTGATCGGGCGTCAGCATCCCCCCGAGGTTTCTGGAAGCGTTGGGCTGATGCGTTTCATGGAAGCGATACTGGGCGACAGTGAACTCGCGAAGCGCTTCCGGAGCAAGTTCCGAGTGGTGATGGTGCCGCTCGTGAATCCGGACGGGGTACATGAAGGGCAGTGGCGCAGCACGCTCGGTGCGGTCGACAACAATCGCGATTGGCACGACTTCAGCCAGCCGGAGTCGCGTGCGGTGCGTGATGCGATTCTGGCGATCCAGAA
>RFQW01000026.1 GCA_009924765.1 Planctomycetota bacterium
TCCAGCCATGCGTCGGCGCGCGTCCAGATCTCGCCGGTGATGTAGGCGTCGGGATTGATGCTGCGCACGTAGGCGCACCACTCGTGCCAGAAGGGCATCGGAATCTCGTTCGCCACATCGAGTCGCCAGCCATCCACGCCATCCGATGGATCACCGTCGCCGTTCGGGTCCATCCATCGGCGCGTCACCTCGAACAGGTGCTTGCGCACGGCCTCGCTCGCGATGCCCTGCTCGTCGTTCTTGCGGAACACCGGCAGATCGCCGAAGCCGAACCAGCCCTCGTAGTCGAATGGATCCCAGCTCTTCACGTTGAACCAGTCGGCGAAGCGGCTGGCCTGGCCCTTCTCCTTCACGTCGCGGAAGGCCGGATGCGCAGTGCCCACGTGGTTCCACACGCCGTCGATGATCACGCGGAAGCCCATCTTCTTGGCTTCCTTGATGAAAGCCAGGAATTCGCGGTCGCTTTCGGTGAAGGTCCAGGTGGTCGGGTCGAGCAGGTCTTCCTTCGCCTCGGCCGCCGCGTAGTCGCCGCCCTGCCCGAAGCGCTCGTCGATGTGCAGGTAGTTGGTCGCGTTGTACTTGTGGTTGCTCACCGCCTGGAACATGGGCAGCAGGTACAGCGCGTTCACGCCGAGGCTCTTCAGGTAGGGCAACTGCTGGCGCAGACCCTGCAGGTCGCCGCCGCACTGTCGCTGGAACACGAAGTGGTTGTAGAAGTTCTGGCCATCCTTGCCCTCCCACTCGCTCGGGCCGTACCACTCCTGGCGCCAGTCGCGGGTGTGCGGGCCATCGTTCTTCGGCGTGCCGTTGCGGAAGCGGTCCACCATGATCTGGTACCACACCGCGTTCTTGGCCCATTCAGGCGTGCGAAAGTCGGGCTTCTTGGAAGTGTCGAGTGAATAGGTCTCGGGGTCGCTCACGACGGTCTCGCTGTCCTGAATGAGGAATGTGTAGTCGGTTGTGCCGCTGCCGACGGGGATCGACGCCTGCCAGAGATCGAACGGACCAAGCCTGCCGGCCTTCTCCAACTCGATGCGGCGACCATCGCGGGCGACCCATGCTACATGCTGCACGTCACCGGCAAGCGTGCGATAGCGGATCATCCATCGGTCACCCACCTGCTCGCGATACCTCGGCGCCGACGGATCGTGCCGCAGCGCGCGCGCATCGATGCGCACCCAACTTGGCGCGCGAGGGATCGAGCGCGATGTCGGCACCCAGCCGCAGCACGCTGTTGAATCCGCCCTGCTGGTCGGACACGCGCTCGGGGTTGGCCGGATCCGGAATCCACTCCGCCCCGTTCACCACGAACTTGTACAGCCGCTCGCCTTCCTGCATGCGCACCGTGCCCCGCCACACGCCGTCGGCGTCGCGCTGCATGGGCGCGCCGTCGCGGATCCAACCATTGAAGTCGCCGGCGATGTGCACCGAGCGGGCATCGGGACGACCAGCGAGGGACAGCGTCACGAACCATGCATTCGGCCCGGCACGCTGCGCCGTGATGCCGGCCGGCAGATCGCCGGGGCCCGTGTCCTTCGGCACCGCGGCCTTCGCCACCTTTGGCGGAAAGTTGGTCGGCGCGGGCGCCGACTGCGCGCCAAGCAGCGCGACCGACAGGGTGATGACGATCGGCGTGAGCACGCGTGGCAGCATGGCCCAACCGTATACTCGCCGCATGCACCTTGGAAGTCGAAAAGGCTCGATCATGAGCCGATTTCTGCGCGGACTTCTCACGGTGCTCGCCGTGGCCCTGCTTGCGTGGAGTTTCGCGCGCGTGGGCTGGCGAACCTTCACCAACTGGCGTGATCGCGCCGCGGTCGAGAAGGAACTGGTGGTGCTGCACTGGTCGGGCGAAGGTGGCCCCGAGGAGGACGCCATCGTGGAAGGTGCCCTGCGCGCCTTCGAGCAGTCGCACCCGGGCGTGCGCGTGCGCCGCATCAACCCCGGTGACGCGGGCAGCTTCTACACCAAGTTGCAGACGATGCTGGCGAGTGGCGAGCCGCCGGATGCGTTCTATGTGGGCGCCGAGCGCGTGGCCAGCTTCGCCGACATGGGGCTGCTGGAGCCGCTTGATGCGCGACTGGAAGCCGACGCCAGGGCGAAGGCACCGAACCCCGTCGAACTTGCCGGCTTCTATCCAAGCACCGTGGCCGCCTTCCGCTACGACGGCAAGCGCAACGGCCAAGGTCCGCTGTACGGCATTCCGAAGGACTTCACCACCGTCGGCTTCTACTACAACAAGGACATCTTCACGAAGGCGGGCGTGCCCTTTCCGAAGGATGACTGGTCGTGGGACGACTATCTCGCCGCGGCGCGCGCGATCGCGAAGACGAAGGATGCGAACGGCGAGCCCTACATCGGCAGCGAGTTCGTGACCTGGCCCATGATGGTGCGCGCATTCCTGCGCACCGAAGGCGCCGAGGTGCGCGGCAACGACTTCGACGATCTGCGACTGAACGAGGCGCAGACCGTGGCCGCGCTCGATCGCCTGCGCGCGTGGCGGCAGGATGAAACCAACACGCTCACCAGCGGTCGCAGCAAGCTGGCCACGGGCGCAGCGGTGTTCACCACCGGTCGCGTGGGCATGGCCGGGCCGTTTGGCCGTTGGGTGGTGCCCGAATATCGCCGCATCCGCGACTTCGACTGGGACTTCGCCCCCATGCCGCGCGGCAAGGTGAACGCCAACGTGATCGCCACCGTGGCCTGGAGCGTGAGCGCGCGCAGCCATCACAAGGACGAGGCCTGGGAACTGGTGCGCTGGCTGGTGAGCCCCGACAGCCAGGCCGCCAATGCGCGCCTGGGCCTTGCGATTCCAACCATCAAGGCCGTGGCGGAAAGCCCGGCCTTCCTGGATGCCTCGCAGAAGCCGCACAACAACCGCGGATTCCTCGACCCCGCACCCGCCGCGCAGGTGGTGGATTGGCCAGCCGATCCGCGCTTCGAGCAGCTGCTTGGCGGCAACCTGGATCGCGCACTCAAGGTGGGCGACATGACCGTGCAGCAGTCGATCGACTCGTTCATGGAGCAGTGGAAGATCGAGAAGGAGAGCCCGCTGGCGAAGCCCGGCTTCCCCACATTCCCGTGGAAGCCCGTGGCGTGGACGCTGTCGATCCTCGCTGCGCTCGTGGCCGCCGTGCTGGCATGGCTCGCCTTCGCGCCGCGCGCCGATCGCGCCGCCACGCGCGAGGCACGCTGGGGCTGGCTGCTGGCCAGTCCGTGGGTGATCGGCTTCGCGCTGTTCATGGCCTTCCCCATCGTGATGAGCCTGCTGCTGAGTTTGGCCAAGTGGCGCGGCGTGAGCACGCTGGACACGGCCACCTTCGTGGGCGGTGCCAACTACCTGCAGCTGCTGGCGCACGACCCGCGCTTCGCCACCAGCCTGAAGGTGACGCTGTACTACACGCTGATCGCCGTGCCGGGCGGTCAGGCGCTGGCGCTGCTGGCCGCGGTGCTGATGAACCAGAAGGTGCGCGGCATCAACCTGTTCCGCGCCGCGTGGTATCTGCCAAGCGTGCTGGCCGGCGTGGGCGTGTCGGTGCTGTGGCGCTGGATCTTCGACACCGACGGCGGCCTGATGAACGCGGCGCTGCGCCCCCTGCTGTCGGTGGTGCATCTGGCGCCGCCCGACTGGTTCGGCAAGGACGCCGCCACGTGGGGCGCGCCCGCCTTCGCCATCATGGGCTTCTGGATGGTGGGCGGCGGCATGATGATCTATCTCGCCGGCCTGCAGAGCGTGCCGGAAGAACTGCTGGAAGCCGCGCGCATCGACCGCCTGGGCGCGATGAACCGCTTCTTCCGCGTGACGCTGCCCATGCTCAGCCCGGTGATCCTGTTCAACGTGATCATGTCGATCATCGGCAGCTTCCAGGTGTTCACGCAGGCCTTCGTGATGACCGCGGGCGAGCCCGGCGACCTCACGCGCTTCTATGTGCTGTACCTGTACAACCAGGCCTTCGAGTTCTACGAGATGGGCTACGCCAGCGCGATGGCGTGGATCCTGCTGCTGATCACGCTGGCGCTCACCATGCTCACGCTGCGCGGCAGCCGCAAGCTGGTGCACTACGAGGGGCTGAAGCGATGAGCGCGGCGAAGATCCGTTCAGGCGCCGTCGGCGGCGGCCTGGTGCGCTTCACGGCCTACGCCACGCTGGTGCTGGGCACGGCCATCATGGTGTTCCCGCTGCTGTGGATGATCTGCGTGAGCCTGCTCACGCCCGACAAGGCGCAGGCCGCCACCGTGAGCGGCGACCTGACCAAGCTGGTGCCCGCCGATCCGCAGTGGAGCAACTTCGGCGCCGCGCTGTCGCAGATGGGCTCGGTGCGATGGAAGGGCTTCCTGGATGCGCTGGCCAACTCGGTGGTGATCACCACCATCGTGGTGGCCGCCACCGTGCTTTCAAGCAGCCTGGTCGGCTTCGCTATGGCGCGCATGCGCTTCCGCGGCCGCGAGCCGCTGTTCCTGCTGATGCTGGCCACCATGATGCTGCCCGGCCAGGTGACCATGATCCCGCTGTTCCTGCTGTTCCGCGGGCTTGGCTGGGTGGACACCATCCTGCCACTGGTGGTGCCGGCGTTCTTCGCCAACGCGTTCTTCGTGTTCATGTATCGCCAGTTCATCTCGCAGGTGCCCGAGGCGCTGGTGGAAGCCGCGAAGGTGGATGGCTGGAGCTGGCTCGGCATCTGGTGGCACGTCATCCTGCCGCTGTGCCGCCCCGTCACCGCGATCTGCGCGGTGTTCACCTTCATCTACGTGTGGAACGACTTCATGGGGCCGCTCATCTACCTGCACAGCGACGAGCAAGCCACGCTGGCCGTGGCGCTGAACAGCTTCCGCAACCAGTATGGCGGCGTGAACAAGGTGAACCTGCTCATGGCGGCCAGCCTGGTCACCATGGTGCCCTGCATCCTGCTGTTCCTTGCGGCGCAGCGTCAGTTCATCGAGGGTCTTGGCAAGGGTGCCGTGAAAGGCTGAAACGGAGAACACATGGCGACGATCCAGCTTCAAGGTGTCGGCAAGATCTATCCAGGCGGCGTGCGCGCCGTGCAGGGCGTGGATCTGCAGATCGCGCACGGCGAGTTCGTGGTGCTGGTGGGCCCCTCGGGCTGCGGCAAGAGCACGCTGCTGCGCATGATCGCGGGCCTTGAGACGATCACCGAGGGCACCATGCGCATCGGCGACCAGGTGGTGAACGACCTGCCACCGCAGGACCGCGACATCGCGATGGTGTTCCAGAACTACGCGCTGTATCCGCACATGGATGTGCGCACCAACATGGCCTTCGGCCTGCTGCGCCGCCGCCGGTTCCCAAGCCGCCTGAAGGCGCTGCTGAACGCCGACTACGCCGCGGGCCGCACCAAGGAGCGTGCCGACATCGACGCACGCGTGCTGAACGCCGCGCGCACGCTGGGCATCGAGCATCTGCTCGCCCGCAAGCCGGCGGCGCTGTCGGGCGGCCAGCGTCAGCGCGTGGCCGTGGGACGCGCCATGGTGCGCGAACCGAAGGTGTTCCTGTTCGACGAACCGCTGTCCAATCTGGATGCCAAGCTGCGCGTGGAGATGCGTGCCGAGCTGCGCGTGCTGCACCGTCGCCTGGGCGCCACCATGGTGTACGTCACCCACGATCAGGAAGAGGCCATGAGCCTAGGCGACCGCGTGGTGGTGCTGAAGGATGGCCTGATGCAGCAGGTGGCCGCGCCGCGCGAGGTGTATGGCCGCCCCGCCAACCGCTTCGTGGCCGGCTTCGTGGGCACCCCCACCATGAACATGCTCGAGGGCTCGCTGGCCGCGCAGCCGGGCCGCATGGTGTTCACGGCGGAGGCGCTGCAGCTGGAAGGCTTCGCGCAGGCGTGGAGCACCCTGGGCACCACAGGCCCACTGCGCTGCGTGCTGGGCTTCCGGCCGGAACATGTGCGCCTGGGCACGCCGGGCGGCGCGCAGGCCGTCGTGGAGGCCGTGGAGCACTACGGTGACCGCATGGATGTGATGCTGAAGATCGGCAGCCATCGCCTGGTGGCGCGCACCGGGCCCGACGTGGCGCTTCGCGAAGGCGCGTCAACCACCTTCTCCATCGACCTGCAGCATGCGCATCTGTTCGAAGCTGGCGACGCCGGTACGCGCATCGCCTGACCCGCACCACGCATCGACCAAATGAAAGACCCCCGGCCGGAGCCGGGGGTCTTGTTGTTGCAGACAGGAATCGTGCCTCAGCCGCCGCAGGGGCCGGTCGAGAGCAGCACCAGCGCCACATCGCCGAAGTCAACGTTGCCGCTGCCGTCGAGGTCGGCCGGGCAGTTGGGGCACGGGCCGTAGTCGAGCAGCAGGAGCGCCACATCGCCGCTGCCCACGTCGCCGCTGTCGTCCAGATCGCCGAAGCAGGCCGCACAGGTGTCGGCGTCAGCGGTGCTGAAATACTGGTTGCCGGCGATGGCGGTGAAATCCACGTGCGTGGAGCCGTCCCAGCCACCCGTGCCGTTGCCACCCAGATTGCCGCTGCCCGCGGGCAGCGAGCCCAGCACCTGGTTGCTGGCGTAGTCATGGCCACCACCGTTGATGAAGGCCATCACCTTGATGTCGCCACTGCTCCAGCCGGTCAGCACCAGCGGAATCTTGATCTCGATGCCGGTGGCCACGCCGCAGCCCGAGCCTGGGTTGGCGCTGTCGCCCGACACGCCATCCTTGTTGCTGTTGTTGATCGACAGCTGGCAGCCGTAGGTCTGGTCATCGAGCAGATTGTTGCTGCTCGAGTTGGCGAACACGCCGTTGCCGATGTAGGCACCCACGCCGCCGCCCGCGGTGAGCAGCTGCGCGATGTTGGCGTACTGCGTGGTGGGCGTGCCACCGAGCGTGGTGGTGACGTAGAAGTCGGGCGCGAAGTCCGCGTCGAACTTGGTGCCGGCCAGCTTGTTCAGGCCGTTGAAGTCCACATCGGGGTTCGTGCTCAGCAGCGTGTTCTGACCTTCGCCAGCCACGCAGTCCACGAACAACTCGAGCTTGTTGAAGTTGCTCTCCATATTGCCGGAGAGGAAGATGTAGAGGTAACCGCCGGCCGCATCGACCTTCACCCAACCCGCGTTCAGCTCGCTGCCGTTGGCAAAGCTCTTCACGCCATCGGTGGCGTTGCCGAAACCAGTGTGGCAGGACTGGCTCGCCTTGGGGTTGCCGTAGTCGGCATCCACCGATCCGTCGATAGCGATCTGGCCGAACGCGCTTGAGGCGAGGGCGATCACGGCCGTGCACGATGCGAAGAGCTTCATCTTTCAATTTCTCCCAAAGGGGGTCCTAGGAATGTCGGTCGGCCTCCAAACCGCGCGCGTGCCGATGCGACGTTGAGCCCTAAAGGTAGACCAGCCCGGGTGTTTGGCAAAAGGAAACCCACATTTCACAAGTAAAAGTCGCGATTTGAAAATGCCCGATCCATGGCCCGAAGGGTGATCCGAACGCTTGAATTCCCGCTTCTCCACAGCGATTCCTGTTCAAACCAGTGGCTTGCACGCCCCACCCCGCCAGACCCTATAAATCGCTCCATGCCCCGATTCGCCCTGCGCCTGGCCTACGACGGCACCGACTTCCATGGCTGGCAGCGGCAGGAACCCCCCGGGCTGGAGCCCCTGCGCACCGTTCAGGGGGAGCTGGACCGGGCCCTGACCGATGTGCTGCACGCCCCCGTGAACTGCCAGGGCGCCAGCCGCACCGACGCCGGCGTGCATGCCGAGGCGCAGGTGGCGGCCTTCACCGCCGAGTGCCGGGTGCCCCTGGAGCGACTGCATTCGGCGCTGAACGCACGCCTGCCGGGTGATGTGCGCGCGATGGCGGCTTGGCAGGTGCCGGACGACTTCGATCCCATCCGCGACGCGCGCTCCAAGGGCTACCGCTACGAGGTGGCGCGCATGCAGCCCTTCGTGGCACGCCTGCCGTTTGACCGTCGCTTTCTGTACGAGGCCATGCATCCGCTGGATGTGGAGCGTATGCGGCGAGCGGCCGCGGCCATCGTTGGCACGCATGACTTCCGTGCCTTCGCGCATGCGCAGCACGGGCGCGAGAGCACGGTGCGCACGGTGTATGCGTGTGACGTCAGCACGCTGCCCGATGATCGTGTGGTGATCGACGTGTCGGGCAACGGCTTTCTGTACAACATGGTGCGCATCATCGCGGGCACGCTGCTCGAGGTGGGTCGCGGCCGCATCGACCCCGAGGCCATTCCAGACATCATCGCCGCCGGCGATCGCAGCCGCGCGGGCAACACGCTGCCGCCGCAGGGCCTGCGCCTGCGCTGGATCCACTACCCCGCCGACCGCAGCGAGCCAGGCCGCGGCTTCGACATAGGATGAGCCGGATGCACGCCGCCATCATCGCCCCGCATCCCGATGACGCCGAACTGGCCATGGGTGGCACCATCGCGCTGCTGGTGTCGCAGGGTCATCGCGTGACGATCATCGACTGCACCGACGGCGAACCCACGCCTTTCGGTGATCCAGCCACGCGGGCGCGCGAAGCAGCCGAAGCGGCGCGCGTGCTGGGTTGCCAGCGCATCAATCTGGGCTGGCCCAACCGCAGCGTGCAGCACTCGCTGGCCGCGCGACACCAGCTGGCCGGCGAACTGCGCACACGCACGATCGACCTGCTGTTCGTGCCGCACCCCGACGATGTGCATCCCGATCATCGGGCCATCACGCGCATCGCGGAAGACGCGCGCTTCGACGCCAAGCTGAGCAAGTCCGAACTGCCCGGCGAGCCGCACCACCCCCGCCGACTGCTGCACTACTTCTGCACCCATCTGAAGGCGGTGCCGCAACCCAGCCTGATCGTGGATTGCTCGGCACAGGCCGAAGCGAAGATGCGCTCGATCGCCTGCTACCGCAGCCAGTTCGAGGCCAACCCCGCCAACCGCGGCGTGCCCGCATGGCTGGAGGCGATGGGTCGCTTCTACGGAAGCCGCATCAATGCCGCGTTCGGCGAGCCGTTTGCGGCGCCCGAATGCATCGGCGTGCGCGACCTTTCGTCGCTGCTGCCCTGATCGCTCACGCCAGCTTGCGAACCACGTCCACCAGGCTTTCGGCCACGTGGTGGCGCTGCGCCTCGGTGAGTTCGGGGTAGATCGGCAGCGCGATCACTTCCTTCGCGGCGCGCTCGCTGTGCGGGAACACGCCCTCGTGGTAGCCGAGGAACGCGAAGCACTTCTGCTGGTGCAGGCACAGCGGGTAGTAGATCTCGGTGCCGATCTTGCGCGCGGTGAGTTCGTCGCGAACCTTGTCGCGGATCGCCGCGGGCACACGCACCACATACTGGTTGTAGATGTGACGCGAGCCCTTGGGGGCGGCGGCCGGGAAGCGGATGGGCAGGCCGCCGGCGTCGACGGCCGTGCGGCTGTCCGTGGCACCGGCATCGGTGAAGAACTGGTCGTACCACGCGGCATTGCGCGCGCGGCCCTGACTCCAGGCATCCAGATGGCGCAGCTTCACGCTGAGCACCGCGGCCTGCAGCGCGTCGAGGCGGCTGTTCATGCCGATCTCGTGGTGGAAGTACTTCGGCTCCATGCCGTGGTTGCGCAGGCGCTTCAGGCGCGCCGCAAGTGCGTCATCATTGGTGGTCATCACGCCACCGTCACCGAAGCCGCCCAGGTTCTTGCTGGGGAAGAAGCTGAAGGTGCCGATGTGGCCGCGGTTGCCCACGCGCGTGCCGTGACTGTCCTCGGTGCCGATCGCCTGCGCGCAATCCTCCACCACCTTCAGGTTGCGGGCCGTGGCGATGTCCATGATCGCGTCCATGTTCGCGGCCTGCCCGAACAGGTGCACCGGCATGATCGCCTTCACCTTCTTGCAGCAGCCGAAGGCCTCTTCCACGCTCTTGGGGCAGATGTTGTAGGTGGCGGGGTCGCAGTCCACGAACACCGGACGCGCGCCCAGTCGATGCACGCTGCCAGCCGTGGCGAAGAAGGTGAAGCTGGGCATGATCACCTCGTCGCCGGGGCCCACATCGAGCGCCTGCAGGGCCAGCACGATGGCGTCGCTGCCGTTGGCACAGCCCACCGCGTGCGTGGCGCGGCAATAGGCCGCGGTGTCGCGCTCCAGTTCGTCCACCTTGGGGCCGCCGATGAAGTACTGGCTCTCCATCACCTCGAGCACCACCGGCTCGACCTCGGCGCGGATGGTGGCGTACTGCGCCTTCAGGTCCAGGAGCGGCACGGTGACTTCGGTGGCGGTCGCGGTGGTCATTTGGGCAATGATACGGGGGTCCGCATGGGACGCCGGCCCGAGCCATGAGCCACGCAAGGGCGCCAGACGCATGCCTGCGGGGCGACGTTCAGCGCCCGGTGCTGCCGAATCCGCCCGCGGTGCCATCAAGCTCCTCCACCACGCACACCGTGGCGCGCGCCACGGGCGCGATCACCATCTGCGCCACGCGCATGCCATGCTCCACGATGAACGGCGCGCGGCCGAGGTTGACAAGCGGCACCTTCATCTCGCCGCGGTAATCGCTGTCCACCGTGCCCGGCGAATTGGGCATGCCGATGCCGTGCTTGGTGGCCAACCCCGAGCGCGGGCGTCGAGTTCGTGCAGGCGGGTGACGACGCGTCGATGCGGGCACTGCTGCGCGCCACCTACGAGGAAACCCTTGACTGCCCGGGGCTTGCGGAATTGCGAAGCGATGCGGACATCCTGGAGGGCCACCAGCGTGGCGGCAACTACGAACCGGCGCTGTGGACCGTGCTTCGCGTGGAAGGTCGCGATGCCGGTGCGGCACTGCTGAACCGCTCCCCTGCCAACGACTCCATCGAGCTCACCTACCTCGGACTTGCGAAGTGGGCGCGTGGCAAGGGGTTGGGTTCGCTGCTCATGGAGGAAGCGCTGTGGAAGGCCGCTCAGGTGCCCGAGCGGGTGGTGGCGCTCGCGGTCGATGACCGCAATCAGCCCGCGCATCGCCTGTATCG
>RFQW01000251.1 GCA_009924765.1 Planctomycetota bacterium
ACATCGAAGCGGTGCTCCTGCGCCATGTACCCAAGGCGCACGCCGCGCTGCAGGCTCACGTCGCCCGAGTCCATCTTGGCGGTGTTGCACAGGATCTTCAGCAGGGTGGTCTTGCCGCAGCCGTTGCGGCCCACCAGACCCACGCGCTCGCCCGGTTCCAGTCCGAACGTGGCGCCATCGAGCACCTGCTTGGCGCCGAGGGTGACACGGAGATTGCTGGCTGTGACGAGCGGCATGGGGAGGACGGAGTGCCCGTCAGGGAAACGCACGCGGCAGGATTCGAACCTGCGACCCTCGGTTCCGAAGACCGATGCTCTGATCCGCTGAGCTACGCGTGCCTGAAGGGGACAGAGTGTAGCGCGGAGCGTGGGTGACCCCCATCGGAAAGGTTCAGGTCCGGAATTTCTTCGGGCATTTCTGGAATCCGTGAGGGGTTCGGGGCCCAGATCTCGTTTGCAGGGGTGGAGTGACCGCATCGAGCGGCCGCCTGACAGTGCCCCGACAAAGGAGGCTTCGTGACGTCATCTTCGTGCCGCCAGTCCTTTCGATCGACTGGAATCCTTTCTGCCCTGACCCTCGGGGCGATCGCCACCTCCGCGAGCGCGCAGTGGACCACTCCGCCTTCGTACACGATGCCCGGAGCGCCAACCTCGGCGCGTGAAGGCACGGTTGCCGCGGTGGCTGACAACACCAACCAGGCGAATGTGTACGGCACGGCCGTCACCTTTGGCCGCAGTTCCGGAGCGAGTTACGCCGGTATCGGCACCACCGTGCTGAGCGCCACCACCGCGGTGCAGGGCACGGTGACGCCCGTCGGCGGCACGGGTCTGCCGTACTTCGGCACTTCGGCGTGGCTGCGCGCGGGGCTTGTCAGCGCGAACACGACCGTCTCCATGGAGTGGCGCACCGCGCTGCAGTCGGAGCTCTACGGCTCGTCGGTTGGAACGACCGCCAATCCGGGACCGATGCCGGATTCGGGTCCATGGAACACGCTTGGCAGCGACGTGCTGCACCTGAGCGGCATCGCGGCCACCGGTTCGCTGAATGCGGGCCGGCTGCCCACCGATGCGTACACGCTGGAGATGACGTTCGATCCGGCCATCATCACGGCCAGCTACCAGAACTTCAGCACGCTCGGCTGGACCATCCAGAACATCATCGCCGCGGGCGAGCTGCAGCTGGCACACTTCGACACGATCACCAGTGTCTGGAGCAAGGGCATTGATGTGATCAACGTCGGAGCCAATGCCCGCGCGAACTACCTCGGCACATGGGATGCCTTCGCGACGCAGTACGGTGCCACGGATGCAAACCTGTCCAATTTCGTGGGCAGCTATGGCATCGTGCTGGATGGCGTGACCCCGACCAACAGCCGCATCTGGGCCGTGCTCGACCACACCTCGCTGTATTCGGTGGTGCCTGCCCCAGGCGTCGGCGCGTTGGTTGGCATGGCCGGCCTGGTTGTTGGTCGTCGCCGCAGGGCCTGACGAAACTCGGACATTCGCATCTTCCTGCCGCGCACTCGCGGCGGGCCATTCCCAAGCCCCTCGGCGCACGCACGCCGGGGGGCTTTTTCTTTGGGTCGTCGGCGTGCCAAACCGTGTGTTCGGTCGCGCGCGCAGCTGCGGTGCCACAACTTGTTGAATCTCCGATCTTTGACTTGACGGAGGTGGTTCCCGAGGCACCTTCTTCCCACGCTTCAGTTCCGCTGCGCTCGAGAGCCGCAGGCCTGCAATTCGCCATGGCTTCAAACCCTCCATCCCACGATCCGTCTCGTCGCTCCTTCATCCGCACATCGGCATTGGTCTGTGCCTCGGTTTGGTTGCCGGTGTTCCGCGTGTTGCCGGGCACGGCGATGGCCGACACGGGCGGCGGGGGTTGTCCGGAGCCGCCGAACTTTCCGACCGGCATCGCGGTGTTCAAGCAGGCGTACCGGAACTGGTCCGGCGAGATCTCGATCGATGCCATCTGGACCGCCACCGCCACGACGCCTCAGGACGTGGTGACACTGGCAAACTGGGCGCACGCCAACGGCTGGCGCATTCGCGCGCGTGGCATGGCGCACAACTGGTCGCCTATTGGCGTGGACCCTGATGCGACATGCGATACGCCGATGCTGTTGGTTGACACCACCACGAATCTCACCGCGGTGTCGGTGGACACAGGCGCATCGCCACCCACCGTCACGGCGCAGACGGGCATCGACCTGCTGTCGCTTCACACGGCACTGCAGGGCGCCGGACTCGGCCTGACCAACTGTCCCGCGCCGGGCGCGCTGAGCCTTGGTGGCGCGCTCACGGTGAACGGCCACGGAACATCCGTGCCCGCGGTCGGCGAGCAGTTGGTGCAGGGCCACACATTTGGCAGTCTGTCGAACCTGCTGCGATCGGTCACTGCGGTGGTGTGGGATCCCGAGCAGCAGGCGTACGCGCTGCGCACGTTCCAGCGCTCGGACCCCGAGATGGGCGCGCTGTGCGTGCATCTGGGCCGTGCATTCCTGATCGAGGTCACGCTGCAGGTGGGTGCGAACGCGCGTCTGCGCTGCAACAGTTACCGCAGCCAATCAGCCGCCGACCTGTTCGCCGCACCTGGCTCCGGGTCGACCGCCAAGACGTTCGCCGACTTCCTGGACGAGAGTGGCCGCGTGGAGACGATCCTCTATCCGTTCACCGACAATCCGTGGCTGAAAGTGTGGTCGGTCACGCCCGACAAGCCGTTCTGGTCGCGAGAGGTCAGCGAGCCCTACAACTATCCGTTCAGCGACAACATCCCGGTCGAGGTGTCCAACATCCTGAGCCAGATCGTGGGCGGCAACGCCGCGATCACCCCTGCGTTCGGCGCCACCATGGCGCTGGTCACCGACGCGGGTCTGACGGGCACGCTTTCGTGGGATCTGTGGGGCTGGTCGAAGGATGTGCAGCTGTACATCAAGCCGACCACCCTGCGTGTTGCCGAGTGCGGCTTCGCCGTCAGCTGCAGTCGCGCGGATTTGCAGCGCGTGCTCAGCGAGTTCCACCAGCAGTACCTCTCGATGCAGCAGGCGTATCGAGACCGTGGCGAGTACCCGATGAACGGTCCGGTCGAGATCCGGGTCACCGGCATGGATCGACCGGAGGATTGCCTGATGCCTGGCGCACAGGTGCCGCTGCTTTCCGCCGCGCGGCCATGGCCGAGCCGTCCCGATTGGGATTGCGTCGTCTTCTTCAACATTCTTTCGGTGCCGGGCACACCGCTGGCGCCGACCTACTACGCCGAGCTTGAGGCATGGTTTTACGCCAATTACGCCAGCTACGCGGGCGTGCGCGTGGAGTGGTCGAAGGGCTGGGCCTACACCGACGCCGGCGCGTACACGAACGACGAGACGCTGCAGGTGCGCATACCTGCAGCGTTCACCGCCGGCATGCCCGCCGACGCGGACTTCCGTGCGGCGGTGGACATGCTTGATCGACTCGACCCGTTCAGGATCTTCAGCACGAAGTTCCTGGATCGGTTGATGCCTCGCAGCGCCGACCTGAACGGCGACGGCA
>RFQW01000252.1 GCA_009924765.1 Planctomycetota bacterium
GAGCCGTACTCGATGGTCCAGCCACCGATGTTCACCGCGGCATCGCTGCTGTTGAACACTTCCACGTAATCCTTGTTGTAGGTGGGGCTGCCGCTGGTGGATCCGCCGCCGCCGTACACCTGGCTGATCTTCACGCCACCGGTGCCGCCACCACCACCACCGCCGCCCGACAGGGCGACCGTGAGCGAATAGGTGTTGCGGGTGTTCGAGGCGAGGTAGGTCTCCAGATACACGCGGGCGCTTGCGCTGCCCGAGTTGGTCCAGGTGATGGTCTCGTTGTTCACGTTGCCGTTGGCATTCACCAGCGGCGTGGTGGCGCCGCAGGCGTCCCACAGACGGAAGTCGATGTCGCCGTATGCGTGCGTGTACGTGGCCGTTGCGGTCAGGGTGGCGCCCGCCGCCACATCCACCGCGTACCAGTCGCTGTTCAGGCGCTTCACCACCAGATTGCTGTAGGTGGCCGCGGTCAGCACCTTGGCCGCCGCGCAACTGTCATTGGGTTCCTGTGCATCGTCGGCGCCAGCTGCAAGCAGCGCGCCGAAGCCGCCGCTGTTCACCGCCACGTCCCAGCGGCCATAGCCGTCGGCGCCCGTGGTGTTGGTGCAGCTGCTCGCGCCGCAGGTGAGCACGCCGTACAGCTGCTGCGTGCTCTCCTGATACAGCGCCGAACCGCTGCTGCCGCCTTCGGTGATACCCACGGTCCACGCCACCTGCGACCAGTTGCTGCCAGTGCCGCAGTAGTTGTTGGCCGCGGTCTTGGTGCAGAAGCTGATGTCCTGCTCGGCGCCGCCCGGGTGGTGAATGCCCACGCTGGCCGTGCCGTTGGCGGGATTGGTGCTCATCCAGCCCGCCCAGTACACGCTGGCTGGCAGCGCACCGCGCACCATCAGCAGGGTGCAGTCGCTCGTGAAGTACGTGGACACCAGATCCGCGCCGCTCACCGAGGTGCCGGCGTTGTTGCTGCCGTTGCAGGTGCTGGCGCGATAGAAGAACTGCAGCACCAGGCTGGCCGCCTCGGCCTGCGTGCTGATGCAGTGGTTGGCCGTGCTGAAGTAGGGGGTTTCGTCGGCGGCCGTGGTGGCCATCATCTGGCCCGAGCACAGGTAGCTGCTGCCGGCGCTGGTGAAGGTCATGCGCGCCGCGGCGTTCGACTGGTTGGCCCAGGTGGGGTAGCACACGGGGTCGTTGTGGCACTGCGCGGCGAACGACTGCTTCATCACATCGAAGATGTCGCGGTAGCCCTGCGAGTACTCCACCGCCTCGAAAGGCAGGCCGGTCACCTCGGTGCCCTCTGGCACGAACCATTCCACGCGTGTCGCCGCGCCTGGCGTGAAGATGCCCCAGGCCTCGCCGTTGTCGAAGCTGCCGCGATCGGTGATCGGGCCCACGGTGCCCGTGCCATCGGGCGAATCCAGGAACAGTTCCTGACCCTGGCCAAGGTCCACGCCGCTCAAGTGCAGGCGCGCGTTGAGCGAGCCCACGCCCTCGACCGTGCAGCGCCACACGCGACCGCCAGGCACGGTGATCCACTGACCATCGTCCAGCGTCATGGTGACCGCGCGCTGAATGCCGAAGCGCAGCGGCGTTGGCTGCGGCGCGTTGTCGTCTTCCAGCATCAGGCCCACTTCGTCGACCGCGCCCAGGATGATGGAGGGCGTGGGCACGAACTCGAGCTGGTAGCGCGCGCTGTAGCTGGGCACCTGTTCGGTTTCGGCCAGCGGTGTCACCGGGCCGTGACCCATCACGCCGTTCACGGCGGGCACGCCGGCGACGGCGGCGGTGGCGGACATCAGCACGAGCGAACGCATCACGAGCGAAATGGGGGTCATCTGTTCTCTTTGGAAATGGGTGGCGGAGGCAGAAACGATTTCGACAAACCTAGCACGCGCAGGGGGTTTTCCAAACAGCAAACCGGGCATTTGCGAGTGATGGCGGCCGCAGTGGCCAATTTCACGCGACACACATCGAGTTCCGGATCGATTGTCCGGGGAATGTGGGTTCACTCACAGGGGCCGAACATCAGCAGCAGCAGCGCCAGATCCGAGCCGCCCGTGACACCATCCCCATCGAGGTCGCTGGCGCATGCAGGGCAGTCGCCGAAATCGAGCAGCAGCCAGGAGATGTCGGAGGCGCCCACTTCGCCATCCGAATCCAGATCACCGGAGCACACGCTGGGGGCCACGTCGATGGTGAGCGCGTAGGTGTTGCGCGTTCCGCTGCTCAGATAGGTCTCCAGCAGCAGCGTGTCGCTGCCGCTGGTGTTCCTGTAGCTGAACGACTCGGTGGTGGCATTGCCGGACTCGTCGGACAGCATGGCCGATGGATCGCACGCGCTCCACAGGCGGAAGTCCACGTCGCCGTTGTTCAGCGTGGCCACGCTGCTCACGGAAAGCGTCTGGCCCTGCGGCACATCGATGGCATACCAGTCGGGGCTGAGGCGCTTCACGATCAGTCCGGAGGAGGTGCCCGGCTGCAGCGCGTGCGCGGCGGCGCAGGTGTCGTTGGGCTCCATGGCGTCGTCGCTACCCGCCGTCATGAAGGCCGAGAAACCTCCGGCGTTCAGCGCCACATCCCAGCGACCAAAGCCATCCCAGCCGGTCGGGTTGTAGCACGTGCTGGTGCCGCAGGTCAGCAGGCCGTACAGCATCTGCGACGACTCCTCGTACAGGCCGGAACCGCTCGAACCTCGCTCGGTGATGCCGACGGACCACAGCATGCGCGACCAGTTGAGGCCATCGCTCGTGCCGCAGCCGTTGTCGGTGGCGGTCTTGGTGCCGAAGCTGATCTCCTGCGGATATCCGTTCGGATGATGGATGCACACGGAAGCCGTGCCGTTGGCGGGATTCGTTGTGAGCCAGCCGGCCCAGTGCACGCTGCTCGGCAGCGCACCGCGGATCATGAGCAGCGTGCAGTCGCTCGCCGCGTGCGTGGCCAGCAGATCGGTCACGGCCACCCACGCGTCCAGCGGGCCGTCACATTCGCCGGTGCGGTAGAAGAAGCGAAGTCCCGCGCTGTTGGCCTCGGTCTGCGTCTTGATGCAGTGGTTGGCGGTGCTGAAGTACGGCGTTTCATCGCCAGCCACTGTGGCCATCAGCTGGCCCGAGCACACGAAATTGCCGCCATTGCGCGTGAAGGCGATGCGTCCGGCGGCGTTCGAAAGGTCGGACCAGGTCGGATAGCACGCCGGCTGGTTGTGACACGCACCGGTCAATTGCTGCGAGGCCATGCCGAAGATGTCGCGATAGCCGTGCGCGTATTCCACGCCGTCGAACGGCAGCGCGCGCGCGTCGACGCCATCGGGCACGAACCACTCCAGACGAGCCACGGCGCCGTTGGTGAACACGCCCCATGCTTCGCCGTTGTCGAACGGGCCCACGCCCTCGATGGGTCCCACGGTGCTGGGATCGTCGCCGGGCGCATCAAGATAGATCTGCTCGCCCGCGCCAAGATGCAGGCCGCGAAGATGCAGTCGCGTGTTCAGCGATCCGATCGCTTCCAC
>RFQW01000253.1 GCA_009924765.1 Planctomycetota bacterium
CCTTTGCCCTGTTCGCAAAGGCCGGTTTTTCTATTTCTGGAGCCAGCCGCTCCTATAAACCCTCGGTGGATGATCCGGAACTGGTGATCCGACTGTGGGTCGAGCCTCGCCCGAAAAAGAAAAAATCTGCCCCCGAAGGCGAGTTGAACCTCGGGCTCTAAACCAATCTTGGTGCGCTTCGGCGCTTAGGCGCCTGCCAAGGTGTTCTGCGTGTTCAGATGGTCTAGGCCGGTGTATTTCTGCGACTGTTCGTCGGCGTGATAACTGGAGCGGACCATCGCGCCGCTTTCTACGACGCCGATGCCCAAGGCGAGGCCGAATTGTTTCCAGTGGGCGAACTCGTCGGGGTGGGCCCAGCGCTCGACTTTGAGGTGTTGCGGCGTCGGTTGAAGGTATTGGCCGATTGTGAGGATGTCGGTCTTGTCGACGGCGATGTCTTGAAGCGTGCGCTCGATCTCGGCCTGCGTTTCGCCGAGGCCGAGCATGATGCCGGTCTTGGTGGTGAAGCCGCGGGATTTGGCGTGTTGGAGGACGGAGCGCGAGCGCTCGTAGCGGGCTTGGACGCGGACGGGTTTCTGGAGGCGCTCGACGGTTTCCAGGTTGTGGTTAAAAATATCGGGCTTGGCGTCTAGGACGGTGTCGAGGTCGTGGAGTTTGCCCTTCCAATCGGGCGTAAGGACTTCGATGGCGGTCTGGGGGTTGCGATGGCGGACGGCGCGGATGGTGGCGGCCCAGACGGCGGCGCCGCCGCTGGCGCCCGAACTCCAGCGACCGAAGTCGATGAAGCCGCGCTCCACATCCACGGAGAGCAGTTCCACATGGATCTGGTCGCCCACGTCGGCACCCGACGCGCCGCGCGCAAGCTTGCCTTCGATGGGTGGACGCAGGATGCGCACCCAGGTGCCCTGCTCGCTGGCCGCGGTCACGATGGCGTCGAACTTCTCGCCCACGCGGTTGGCCAGCAGCAGCGCGGCGGCCGACTTCGACACCTGACGCTCCACGCGCGCGGCGTTGTCTTCCTGTTCGGTGCAGTGCTGCGCCAGCGCGCGCAGGTCGTCCTGGCTGTAGGGCGAACCACCACCCTGCAGCGCGCTCTTCAGCAAACGGTGCGTGATCACGTCGGGGTAGCGGCGGTTGGGCGCGGTGCTGTGCGTGTAGTCGCGCACAGCCAGCGCGAAGTGGCCCTCGATCTTCTGGCCGGGCACCTCCACGATGTACTCGCCCTTGCCGAGCAGCTTCACCACCGACAGCGACAGATCGGGGAAGCGCGTGGGATCCTTCTTCTGGCGGATGGCCAGGAAGCGGGCCAGCGCGCCAGAGTCCGGCTCCACCGGCAGCTGCTCGCCCAGGCGACGCGCCAGCTCCACGATGCGATCCCAGCGGTGCGGCTTCTGCAGCACGCGGCGCAGCGACGGAATGCCCTTGGCCACCAGGAACTTCGCCACCGCGGTGTTGGCGCCGATCATGAAGTCCTCGATCAGTTCCTTCGCGCGATTCTTCTCGTCGGGGCACAGGTCGCTCAGCGTGTCGCCGGTGAACACCGCGTGCGTCTGCAGCGTTTCAAGCACCAGCGCGCCGTGGCTGTGGCGCATCTCCTTCATGGACTGTGCCACGCGATCCTGCAGGCGCAGGTTGGCCTCAAGGCCGGGCACCTGACCGATGCGCGCGGGCATGGCGCCCTTGCCATCAAGCCATGCGGCCACGCTGTTGTAGGCCAGCTTGGCGCGGTTGCGCACCATGGCGCGATACACCAGCGAGTCCATCACCTGGCCGTTCTCGGCCACGTGCAGTTCCATCACCAGCGCCAGACGATCCTGCTCCTCGTTCAGCGAGGTGAGGTCGGTGCACAGCTTGGGCGGCAGCATCCAGAACACCTCGGCCGCGGTGTACACCGAGGTGGTGTTGGTGCGCGCATGCGCATCGAGCGGCGAGCCCCTGGTCACGATGGCATCCACGTCGGCCACCGCGATCAGGATCTTGGTCAGACCACCGGTCATCGGCTCTGCCACCGAGATCTGGTCAAGATCGCGCGAGTCGTCGTTGTCGATCGAGCACCACAGCAGCGCGCGCAGGTCCTTCACGTCGCCGCCGCTCTCCGCGGCCGGCTTGGTGATGCCGTTCAACTGCGCCGTGGCCTGCGGCGTGAAATCGGGCTCCAGGCCACGACTGGCCATGGCGCGATGGGCGATCTCCTTCAGAACATCACGGTTGTCGGTCGCGGGCGCGTTGTTGGTGGGCATGGCGGGAAACTAGTGCCGCCCACAGGCCCCGTCCACATCGATCGCGTGAAATTCACGAATGCGGCAGCTGCTTCGCCTGCACACGCTGCACATGCCGCGTGATCTGCGCCGTGACCACGCCCTGGTGGCCCGGGTTGAAGCTGAAGTCGAAGCTCACGCCCGCGTAGGTGTTCTGCGTGGAATCGATGTGCGTGTGCACCACCTTGGCGGTGGTCACCAGCGGCACTGGGTCGCCTTCGCCCAGCGGAACCTTCATCCAGAACACGCGGTGTCGGCTCAGCGCGCCGGCCTCGGCTGGCGCCACGCGAAGGCCCACGCCGCCGCCGCCGATGTTCATCAGCGTGGCGTTGATCGGCGGGCCCACCTGCGGCATCAGGCTCTCCGTTGGCGCGAGCGGCTGCTCACCCTTCTGCAGCGCCTCGAAGGCCAGTTCGTTGGCGCGCTCGGCGGGAATCACGCTCTTGGGATCGAGCAGCGGCCACAGCGTCACCGTGGGCAGCTTCAAGCCCTGCAGATCGAAACGGTCGAAGCGGCGCTGGCAGCGCTCGATGGCCTGCGGTACCGACAGTCGAAGCAGTTCCATGGGGCGCGCGCCGCTGCTGCGCATGCTGCCCAGCACGCTGGTGTCGAAGGTGAAGCGGTTCTGGCCGATCACGAACGCGGCCACCACGGCCACGCCCGACTGCAGATCGATGCCCTTGCCGAGCGCCTGCGGACGCTCCACCTCGATGAAGTCATCACCCAGCTGCGTGAGCTTGGTGCGCCACACAAGGTCGGCCTGATGCTCGCCGCTCTCCGGTGCGCTGCGCGCGATCGCCAGTTCCAGACCACCGCCCTTCTCCATCACTTGCTGGAGGCTGCGGCGCCATTCGGTATTGCGACTTCGGCTTGCGGGCATGCGGCAAGTGTACGACCCCGGCGAGCGCTCAGTTGCCGCCGGAACCCTTCGAGCGGATCGTGGGGTCGTACTTCGCGGCCTCGTCGTACAGGTTGCCGCCGGGTGTGGCCGACGAATTCACGCCCGAACCACCGCGCTGGATCTCCACCAGCACGCGACGCTTCGACGGATCCATCGGCAGTTCCATGGTGCTCTGCGCAGTGCCGAATCCGGGGCGCGTGGCCACCATCTCGAAGCGCTCGTCCAGCAAACCGGCGCCGAAGCTGCGCGTCTCCAGCGTGAACACGCCGTCGGCGTCGGTGCTGGCCTCGGCGATCACCTCGCGGCGCATGCGGTTGGGGTCGCGCACCAG
>RFQW01000254.1 GCA_009924765.1 Planctomycetota bacterium
CGCGGTGAAGTCATGGCCCACCGACACCCGATGGCTTGCCGCAAAGCAATTCGCAGAGTCGGTTGGGGGTCATCTCGCGACGATTACCAGTTCCGCCGAAGATGACTGGACTACAGCTCTCGTGACGCAGACAGGGGGCTCATGGAATGGAGTGTTTGGACCTTGGATCGGAGCCTTTGCTTCGGCACCATGCACGAATGGGTCGGCGTGCTTTCAGTGGGTCACTGGTGAGCCGTTTACCTACACGCGTTGGCATCCGGGTAATCCCGACAATGTGACCTTCACTCTCTATCCTGGCCTCGTTTCGATCTCGCTCTGGGAGCCGAACGGGACGCGAGCATGGCAGGACCTCAGCGAGGGCGACATCACTTACTTGGGGAACACGAGGTCAGCTCTGATCGAATGGTCTGCCGACTGCAACGGCGACGGTATCGTCGACTACGGCCAGATCCGCAGTGGGCAGCTCTCCGACGACAACACCAACGGCATTCCCGACATCTGCGAAACCAGCATCACTGGCGTGATTCCGCCATCGGTGCCGGCGCAGGGCGGCTCGGCGATCTCGATCAACGGCCGCAACTTCCCAGCCCAGCCGACGGTGCTGGTGGGCGGTGTGCCGGCGACCAATGTGGTTCGTGTGTCGGAGACTCGGCTGACGGCCACCACGCCCGCGCTGCTTCCGGGCATGGCCAGTGTGTCCGTGAACGGCTTCACGCTGGCTGATGGCATCTATGTCCGCCCGGAGTGTGGATCTGATCTGGATCAGGACGGTGAGGTGACGGCCTCAGACATCGCAATTGTGCTGTTGGACTTTGGGCCGTGCTACTCCACGGCGGCCAGCAGCCAATCCGCGGACTCGACGCCGTTCCTGCTGAAAGAAGAGCCCGTTTCGGGCACTGCAGCCCCGCGCTGAAGTAGCGCACTGATTGCTCCGTGCGTGGCGCATGGGTTGAGCGCCCCTTGTCATTCCTGGATGCAGCGGGCACTTTCGACGCTGCACCTATACCCGGTGCCCACCGCCAATTTGCCTGGAGTTCGGATGGAAATGATGCGTTTGCCGCCCCGATTGGTATAGGTGGTGCATGCAGTGGCTTGCCGGGTTCGACTGGACACCCATCATCATCGCCGTCATGGTGCTGGTGGAGTTGGTCGGCATCGGCTTTGCCATCGATGCGGTGATGCGTAATCGCACGCCGCAGGGAACCATCGCGTGGGCCATCGCGCTGGTGCTGATGCCGGCGGTGTCGATTCCGTTCTACATCGTGTTCGGCAATCGGCGGTTCGATGCGTACGTGCGCGCGGCGCGCAAGGAGCATGCCGGACTGCACGCGTTGTGGCAGCAGGCGCGCGCTGGGGTTGAGCCGTTCGCGGTGCATGCCAATGGCGGGGGTGCCGGGCTGTGCCCCGCGCTTGAGCGCTTGACCGCGCTGCCCGCCACGCGCGCCAATGACGTGACGCTGCTGGTGGATGGCCAGGCCACCTTCGATTCGGTGATCGCGGCCATCGATGCGGCGCAGCGTTACGTGCTGTCGCAGTTCTACATCGTGCGACATGACGGCATCGGTGCGCGCTATCGCGACGCGCTGCTGCGGGCACGGGCGCGTGGGGTGATGGTGCTGTTTCTGTATGACGAGATTGGCAGCGTGGAGCTGGATCCCGGCTATCTGCAGCCGCTGATCGATGCGGGGTGCGAGGTGAGCGAGTGCAACACCGCGCGGCGGGGGAACCGCTTTCAGCTGAACTTTCGCAACCATCGCAAGACCGTGGTGGTGGACGGGCTTGTGGCGTTCACCGGCGGGTTGAATGTGGGCGACGAGTACCTGGGGCTTGATCCCGAGATGCGTCCGTGGCGCGACACGCACATTCGATTGGAGGGGCCGGGCGCGCTGGCGGTGCAGCTGGCGTGGTGCGAGGACTGGCAGTGGGCCACGCGACGCGTGCCTGCGTTGAACTGGGTGCCGCGCGCCGCAGCGGGTGGCGGGCGCGATCAGGTGATCGTGCTGCCCAGCGGCCCTGCGGATCCGCTTGAAACCTGCACGCTGATGTTCATGCACCTGATTCAGGGCGCCACGCGGCGATTGTGGATCGCGTCGCCGTACTTCGTGCCGGATGAGGGCATCATTGCGGCGCTGCAGCTGGCGGCCAGTCGCGGCGTGGATGTGCGGCTGGTGCTGCCCGGGCGCAGCGACAACATCCTGGTGTGGATGTCGGAGTACAGCTTTCTGCCCGACGTGATTCCGGCCGGCGTGAAGGTGTATCGCTACGCGAAGGGATTCATGCACCACAAGGTGCTGCTGTGCGACGACACCGCGGCGGTGGGCACGGCCAACCTGGACAACCGCAGCTTTCGCATCAACTTCGAGATCACGGTGCTGGCCGAGGGCGCGATCGGCGGCGCGGTGGAGGCGATGATGCAGCGCGACTTCGAGCGGTGCCATGGCGTGAGCCTGGCGGAGTTTCAGCGGCGCTCGTGGTGGTTCCGCGTGGCAGCGCGCGTGGCGCGGCTGATGAGCCCGATCCAGTGAGTCCCATATGAGGGACGGGGGTGTTTATCGGCGGCCTCTGTCAGCAACCCGTGACGACCTATAAACACCCCCGTCCCTTGTATCGGACTGCTTGCGCAGGATCAGCGTGACGTCGCTTGATTCGGGGCCAAGGCGCAGTTTGGGGAAGCCGTCGCGCAGCATGGAGTGCGCGGCGACCAGCGTCCACGGACCACTTCGCTTGAACGCCTTCTTCAGCCACGGCAGCGGGAAGGTGAGCAGGTCGTAGGTTTCGCCGATCAGCGGCCCCGCACCCTCCACGCCGAAGGTCATCATGAGATGCTGGATGCGCTCGTAGGGGCTGCCCGCCGGCGCGCCGTGCGACACGCTGCTGAGCGACGCCCAGCCGCCACCTTCGACCTGCCGCGGGCCGTACTGGCCAAGCTCCATCGGCGGGCTTGCCTTGCGACCGCTGCGCACATTCAGGCCAACCATGTACACGCCGCCCGGCCGCAGCATGAGCCACATCGCGCGCAGGTGCCGCTCGAACACCTCCAGCGTTGCAAGGTGCCCCACGCTGTTGTGCAGGTTCAGCGCCAGGTCGAAGGGCTCGGCCGTGGCCATCTCCAGCAGCTCGGATGGCGGCGCGCTCATGTCGCCAACATGCAGGATGGCCTTGTGCACCGCCTTCTGCGCCGCGGCGATCATGGCGGGCTGCATGTCGGTGCCCGCCACCACGCATCCCATGCGCGCGAACACGCGCAGCCACTGCGCAGGGCCGCACGCCGGTTCGAACACGCGCTGCACATGCGGAATGCCCGTGCCGGGCGCGCGCTTGCGGCTGGTGCCGCCCTTGGGCGCCTTCACGCTGGCCTTGGCCCAGCTCAGCGCGGCGCGAATCAGCTCGGGCTCGAGCTGGTTGAAGGCGGCGTAGAGCGATGGCTGGGCATAGATTCCGCTGGACATGGCCCGGACATTAGCGAATCGCGCCGCACCGCGTGACC
>RFQW01000255.1 GCA_009924765.1 Planctomycetota bacterium
GGCCATCGCCCCAAGGGCGACGGACACTCGATCGACAGCTACGGGTTCGACCTCACGGCCCTCCGCGCCGATGGCGGTGCGCTGGTGGCAAGCGGCAATCCGCGGGACTTTCTGCAGGCACTCGACGCGCCCCGAACCATCGCGGGATTCGAGATGCTGGAGTACAACGCCAAGCGCCGCGACAAGTACGTGGTGACCGACGACCGCGTGATCGGCGTGGTGGTGAACGGCAAGGCGCGCGCCTATCCGGTGCAGGTGCTGAACGTGCACGAAGTGGTGAACGACACGCTGGGTGATGTGCCGATCGCGGTCACCTTCAGTCCGCTGTGCGATGCGGCCGTGGCGTTCGAACGGCGCGTGGATGGCCGCGAACTGCAGTTCGGGGTGAGCGGTCTGCTGCTCGACTCGAATCTGGTCATGTACGACCGCAGCGAGGTGCCAAGCCTGTGGAGCCAACTCGGCATGCGCGCCATCGCCGGACCGGCGGCGGGTCGCGACGAACGACTCGTTCCCCTTCCGGGCGTGCAGACGTGCACCTGGAAGCACTGGCTTGCCGCGCATCCGGACACCGACGTGATCCTGCCCGGCGAGCAGGACACGCGACGCATCAAGAACACCAGCTACAGCCGCTACCTGCTCAGTGGTCGGCTCGATTTCCCGGTGGCGCGCTGGCACGAGCCCGGTGACATGGCCGCCAAGACGCCGGTGATCATGCTGCGCCGCGGCGATGCGTGGACCGAGATCCTGCTCGCCGACGCGGCCAAGGGCATGCCGCCGTTCGAACTCGGCGATGCCGTGGTGGAGGTCGACGCACAGGCCTCACCAGCCTCGGTGCTGTTCCGCACGCGCGACGGCTCGCCGTTGATCACCGTGCCGTGCCTGCACTTCGCGCGCTTCGCGTTCCACCAGCCGCCGCCCGCTACCAGGTGAGCGAGCCGAGCCACAGCGTGGCGTAGAGCAGCAGCCACACGGCATCCAGGAAGTGCCAGTACATGGCGCAGTACACCACGCCCTCCGGATGCTGCGGGCTGTAGCGACCGCGGGCGGCGCGCCAGCACACCACGCACAACGGAACCAGTCCGCCGATCACGTGCAGCGCGTGCAGCGCGGTGAGCACGTAGAAGGTCCAGGCATACAGGCCATCATCGATGCGGACGTTCTGCCGCCACAGATCGAGCCACGCCCAGACCTGCAGCAGCAGAAAGGCGATCGCGAGCAGCAGCGTGGCCCCCGCCATGCGCGCCGCGGCGGCCTGCGCACCCTTTCGCACCGCGCGCACCGTTCGATGCATGGTGTAGCTGCTCACCAGCAGCGCCACCGTGCTCACCAGCAGCAGATGCGGCAGCGCAGGCGCATCGTCGGGCACGAACGGTTCCATCGGATCGGCGTTCACCCGAACCACCAGGTACCCCAGGATGGAGGCACCGAACAGCATCGCCAGCATGACGAGGAACAGCCACATGCCAAAGACGCCCGCAGCGTGTCGCTGACGGGCGTCGTCGAACGGATCCACCGTGGTGGCGGTCTTCACCGCCACGAGCAGGCGCTCCGACTCACGGCGTGTAGGGCTTGAAGCGCGCCACCGGTGCACCCGGCGCGTTCGCCTGCAGCGTGTTCTCCACCTCGGGCGCGTTGCCGGTGAACTGCAGCGGGCGATACTGGGCCGTGTCCATCAGGCAGAACGCCATCATCAGGATGACGAAGGCCATGCTGGCCACGAAGGTGAGCAGGTTGAACGGCCGATCCCAGCGGAGGTGCATGAAGAACAGCGCCACCAGCGTGGCCTTCACCACCGCCACGCCGAGCGCGATCACCATGTTGAACTCGCCCACGTCGATGTAGCGCACCGCCACGGTGATCACCGTCAGCACCAGCAGCGTGGTGCCGATCAGCATGAGCAGCCACATGGGCACCAGGTGGCCCACCAGTGGATGGTCCCCGTGCGCGTCGTTGGATTGCGTGTTTGCGTGTGCCATGGATGCCTCAGTGGATCAGGTAGAAGAGCGGGAAGAGGAAGATCCACACCAGGTCGACGATGTGCCAGTACAGGCCACCCACATCGACGGGCGTGAAGTAGTCGCTGCTGAAGTCGCCGCGCGCGCCGCGCCAGATGAGCCACGCCAGCATCACCATGCCGGCCAGCACGTGGATGCCGTGCAGGCCCGTCATGCAGTAGTAGATGGCGAAGAACAGGTGCGTGTTGGCAGGCATCTTCGGATCGGCCAGATGCAGCGTGGGATGCGCCATCGCCGGATCATGACCCTCGACCGGCAGATGCTCGGCCTTGGCCATCTCGCGCGCGGTCGCCAGACCCGCAGGCGCTGCGGACGCTGGCTTGATGGCGCTCGCCTCCACCGGTGGCGTGGCGGCCAAGGTGGGCACGGCGGGCGCAGCCGGGTTGGCGACGGTCAGCGTGGCCGGCGGCGCCGGCGGCGCGGTGGACAGCGCCATCTTCTCCGCCTCGCCCTCCTCGGTGTGCGGCGGCACATAGAAGGTCTTGCCCCACACCAGGTGCTCGTGGATCTTGTGCGTGTACTCGAAGTACTTGATCACCATGAAGCCCACGGCACCCATGAAGGTGAGCACCAGGCAGATCAGCATGGCGTTCTTCTTGTTGGTCTGCGCAAAGCGCACGGCCATGGCCATGGTGAGGCTGCTCAGGATCAGCACTTCAGGTAGTGGCTGGCGTAGCTGAACACCTCGGGGAAGCGCGAGCGCAGCACCGCGTAGGCCACGAACAGGCCGCCGAAGAACAGCACTTCGGTGGCGAGGAACAGCCACATGCCAAGCTTGGCGCTGTCGAACTGGTGCGCGGGCGTCTCGAAGTGGTGCTGCAGGAACGGATACTTGGCGTGGTCGCCGTGGCCGTGATGGCCATGGTCGTCATGCGCTGCGCCGTGCGTGTTTGGAATGGTGCTCAAGGGCGGTCTCCGTTTGGTCGCGTTCAGTGCAGCGGGTGCTTGGCGGCCTCGGCGGCCAGCGCAGGATCGATCTCGTAGCCCTGCGTCGCCTCGTCCCACCTCAGGGCGCGGAAGTCGTAGCAGTCGCCCACCGAGGGCTGCGTCGCGAAGTTGTCATGCGGCGGCGGGCTGGCGCACTGCCACTCCAGGCTGCCACCACCCCACGGGTTGGCGGCGGCCTTCTTGCCGCTGAACAGGCTCGTGATCAGGCAGTACGCCGTCAGCAGGAAGCCGCTCGCCATGATGTACGAGCCGATCGTGCTGATCACGTGATACACCTGGAACTCGGGCTGATAGTCGTAGTAGCGACGCGGCATGCCCTGCGCACCCAGGAAGAACTGGGTGAAGAAGGTGATGTTGAAGCCGATGAAGATGATGATGCAGGCGGCCGTGCCGGTGCGCTCGCTGTACATCTTGCCGGTCATCTTGGGCCACCAGTGGTGCAGGCCGCCGATCATGCCGATCAGCGCCGATCCCATCATCACGTAGTGGAAGTGCGCCACCACGAAGTAGGTGTCGTGCAGGTG
>RFQW01000256.1 GCA_009924765.1 Planctomycetota bacterium
GCCTGCTGCACCACCGGCTGCAGTCGCGCCAGGCACTCGGCGATGGATGCATTCACGTTGCGCTGACTGAAACCCTCGCTGGCGCTCGCGAACACCGACACCTTGTCCACGCGCGCCTCCAGCGCCGACTGCAGACCGCGCTCGTTCGGCACCAGCGCTGACAGCACCGTGCCCGCGCGGCGCGTGGCCTGACGCATCACCTCGGCACCATCGGCCAGCTGCGGAACCCACTTGGGGCTCACGAAGCTGGTCACTTCAACTTCTGGAAATCCCGCGGCAATCAGCGCATTCACGAAGGCCACCTTGTCGGCCACCGGAACCTGCGCGCGCTCGTTCTGCAGGCCATCGCGCGGCCCAACCTCGGTCACGCGCACCATGCCGTTCATGGCTTGCGTTCCTGTTGCAGCGACTGCAATTCAGCCTGACACGCTTGTGATCCTCGCGCAGCGCGCGGCGAATCAGCAGCCCCACCACCACCGCCACGATCACGGTCAGCACCGCGGCCGCCACGAACAGGATCATCTCAGGCTCCACCGACCAGCGCACATCGGGCTGCGCGGATGCATCCGTGGGTTGCTGCAGCAGCTTCACGCGGCACCTCCGGGCAGGAAACGCAGCGCGGGCTGCACCACCGCCGTGGTCCAGTCACCCTCGGCGGCCACACGCACGCGCGTGCCGGGTTCGCCCTGCGCGTACTTCAACATGGCAAAGGCCACACAGGCGCTGCCAAGCATGGGTGCGGGCGCGCTGCTGGTGATGGTGCCCACTGCCTCGCCATCAGCCGCTTCCAGATGCACGGTTGCGCCGCTCACCGGCAGTCGATCGCTCTCCATGCGCAGCGCCACCAGACGCTGCTTGGGTTTGCCAAGGCTTTCCATGCGGGCCACCACTTCCTGACCCAGATAGCAGCCCTTCTTGAAGCTGACACGACGCGAAAGCAGGCCTGTTTCGTGCGGCAGTGCCTCTCGGCCGAAATCAACCAGAAACAGCGGCGAACCGCCTTCGATGCGGGCCACATTGAACGCGTGCCAGCCGATCGGACGCACCGGCGCTTCAAGCGCGGAACCAGCCGCAAGCAGCGCATCGAACACGCGTGCGACCACCTCGGTTGGCATGAACAGTTCCACGCCCGGCACAGCCGCCTGATCGCGACGCGCCGCATGCACGGGTTGCCCCGCCACCTGCAGCGCCACACAACGCAGATCACTCGACAGCGCAGCGGCCTTCGCATCGATGGCGCCAAGCAGCACAAGCGCGGCCGCGCCATGCAGCGACACGCGCGCGAACGCGGCCGTGGCATCTTCCACCTGCACATCCTCGCTGAACACGAACGCCTGCAGTTCGCTGGCAGAACTCGCTGCCGCGAAGCGATCCACATCCATCAGCATGGTGTCGCCAAAGTCGGCCAACAGCAGGTCGGCCTGCACGCGGCCCTTGCGGTTCAGCCAGAAACTTTCGCGAACTCCGCCCGCTTCAAGCCCCTTCAGATCCTGCGTGACCATGCGCTGCAGAAAGGCCACGCGATCGGCGCCACGCACACGCAGCGTGCCGCGGTGCACGCCGTCCATCACACCCACGCCGCGACGGATGGCGGCGTATTCCGCGGCGGGCGAGCCAAGATCAGCGGCCATCTCCACGCACGCATCGGCGGCATCGGGGCCATAGGGCATCCACGCAACGGCGGGTTGCAGCGGCGCGGTGTCGGCAAGGCCGGGGCGCGCGGCGGCGGCCACGCTTGCATGCAGGCGCGCGGCCTGATCGGCCACGCAGCGTTCAAGTTGGTCGTGCAGTGGTGAGGGAATCACGCGACGAATGGTACGCAGTCGCCGCACCATGCAGGCGCCACACGCGGTTCAGCCGATGGCACGAACGGCGTCGATCAGGCGTTTGGCGATGGTTTCGGCGGCATCCACGCGCGATCGCGCCGCCAATGCCGTGTGCATGCGATCGCGCGCCGGGCCATCCGACAGCAGCGATTCAAGCAATCGCCCCATCACCTGCATGTTCGCCTGCGGCTCGATCGCATCCAGCGCGATCGCCGCCGCACCCGCTTCCACCAGCTCGCGCGCGTTCTCGCGCTGATGCAGGTCGCGGTGATACGGATACGGCACGAACAGGCACGGCACGCGATTGATCTCGGCCTCGGCCACGCTGTTGGCGCCGGCGCGCGTCAGCGCCACATCGGCGGCACCCCAGGCCAGGCCCATGCGATGCAGGAAGGGCATCACCACCGCCTGCACACCGGCGGCTCGATAGCGCGCGCGTAGCGCTTCCACATCCGCCTCAGGCATGCTGCCGGTCAGGTGCAGCACCTGCCAGTGCGCAAGCAGCGAGGCATTGCGTTCGGCGAAGTGCGGTGCGAATCGGTTCAGGCTGGTGGCACCCTGCGAGGCGCCGGTGATCAGCAGCGTGTGGCGCGCGCCCTCGAGGCCAAGCTGCGTGCGGCACTGCGGCGCATCACTCGGTGCAATCGCGCTGCGGCGCACCGGAAAGCCCGTCACCGCACCGTCCCACCGCGGAAGGTTGGTGGCACGCATGGCGCTCCACACATGACTTGCGCGCTTCGCCACCCAGCGATTGGCCTTGCCCGGTGTTGCATCCAGGTTCAGCAGCGTCACCGGAATGCCCTCGCGCAGCGCGCAACGCACCACGGGCGGCGTGACGAAACCGCCCAGGCTCAGAACATGCCGCACATTGCGATCGCGCATGGCCTGCTTCGCCACCGCGCCCGCCGGCCCGATCGACCGCAGGAACTTCAGCAACGCGCGCGGACGCAGCGACGGCGGCTCGGCCGGCACCTGCACGAAGTCGGCCCCAGCTTCGCGCAGCATGGTGGCGTCGATCGCGCGCCCACTGCACAGGAACAGTGCGCCCACATCAGGCGCCATTGACAGCACGCGCTCGGCCACCGCCAACCCGGGACTCAGGTGACCACCAGAACCACCGCCCGCGAAGGCGATCGTCGCGGGTCGGGTGGCATGCATTTCGGTTGCCATGAAAGTCAGGCAGGTTGCGGCATGGCGCCGTCGAGTTCAGGCTCGGCCACGCCAGCCATCTCCAGCGAGCGGCGACGCGCATCACTGGCACGCGCGATGGCAGCCACCATGCCCAGGCTGAACGCCGTCAGGATCCATCCCGTGCCGCCGCGACTGATCAGCGGCAGCGCGATGCCCTTGGTGGGCGCCAACCCCGTGACCACCGCCACATTGATCAGCGCCTGCAGCGTGACCGTGAGCGTGAAGCCAAGCGCCACCAGCGACTCGAAGTTGGTGGTCAGTCCCACGCGATGCTCGCTGCCATCGGCCGCACGCACCTTGGCGGTGCTGGTGGCGATCGCCAGGCCCGTCAGCGCCAGCATGGCGAACAGCGCCAGGATGCCGATGGCACCCACGATGCCCAGTTCCTCGCACGCGATGGCGTAGATGAAGTCGGTGGTGGCTTCGGGCAGGTAGCCGAACTTCTGGATGCCGTT
>RFQW01000257.1 GCA_009924765.1 Planctomycetota bacterium
TCACTGATGGACCAGCCCACATGGTTCAGCGAGTCCGCCGCGCTGCTCGCCATCATCTCCATCGGTCACTGGATGGAGTCGGGCACGTCGGCGCGCGCGGGCGCGGCCGTGCGCGAACTGCTGGAACTGCAGCCCGAGCAGGTGGAGCGACTCGCGGCCGATGGTTCGGTGGCCGGCATCTCCACCGCCGAGGTGCGCCCTGGCGACAGCGTGCGCGTGCGCCCCGGCGGCCGCATTCCGGTCGATGGAACGCTGGTTTCGGGCACCGGAGATCTGGATGAAAGCGTGATCACCGGCGAATCGCTGCCGGTGGCGCGCAAGGCCGGCGATGCGGTGTCGGCAGGCACGCTGAACCTGACCGGCAACCTTGTGGTTCGAAGCGCGGTCGATGGTCGCGGTACCTCGCTCACGCGCATCGCGCTGCAGGTGCAGCGCGCGCAGTCAAGCCGCGCACCCATTCAGGCGATGGCCGATCGCGTGGCCGGCGTGTTCGTGCCGGTGGTGCTGTTGATCGCGCTTGTCACCGTGATCGGCTGGGGTGTTGCAGGCCAGTGGGCCACCGGCGTGCTCGCCGCCACCACGGTGCTCATCATCAGCTGCCCGTGCGCGCTTGGCTTGGCCACGCCGATGGCGATCATGGCTGGCGCAGGTGAAGCGAGTCTTCGCGGCATTCTGGTGAAGGACGCCGGTGCGCTCGAGCGTGCGGGGCGCATTCGTCACGTGTGGTTCGACAAGACCGGCACGCTCACGCTTGGGCAGCCGCGCGTGGATCGCATGGAGTCGCTGCAGCCGGGCACGGAACAGGAAGCGCTTGCGCTCGCGGCCGCCGCCGAGCAGGGCAGCGAGCATCCGATCGCGCGCGCCATCCTGGCGCATGCGGCCGCGCAGGGCATCTCGCTTGCCGAGAGCACCACCTTCGAGGCGATGCCGGGTGTGGGCGTGCGTGCCACGGTGCAGGGCAAGGTGGTGGAAGTGGTGCGCGACGCGCAGGCGAGTTGCGTGGTGCGCATCGATGGCACGGATCGGCTGCGGCTGCACATCACCGACACCGTGCGCGCCGAAGCCGCCGAAGTCGTCTCCGCGCTGCGTGCCGAAGGCATGACCGTTGGCATGTTGACCGGCGACCGCGCGGCCGAGGCGGCGCGCATCGCATCGACGGTCGGCATCGATCCGGCGCAGGTGCACGCCGACCTGAAGCCCGTCGACAAGGCGAACAAGTTGCGGCAGTCGGGCCTCACCGCTGCGATGGTGGGCGATGGCGTGAACGATGCAGCGGCGCTGGCCGAAAGCGGCCTGGGCATCGCCGTTGGTGGAGGTGTGCAGGTGGCAGGCGAAAGCGCCGCCGTGGTGCTGGTTGGCGGTCGGCTTGGGCCGCTTCCCGAACTTGTGCGTGTGGGTCGACGAACGCTCGCATGCATTCGGCAGAACCTGTTCCTCGCGTTCTTCTACAACGCCATCGCGATTCCGGCGGCGTCGTTCGCCTTGCTTGGCGCGCACGGGCCTGCGCTGGCCGCGGCCGCCATGGCGCTGAGCGATCTCAGCGTGATTGGGAACGCGGCGCGGCTGAAGTGGGTCCTGGCGCGGGCGCGGCGGCGGGCGGCGCGTTGAGCGGCGTCGGCGCAGCTGGGGTGTTCTGCTGTGCACGCTGGTAGATCGCCGTGGCCTGCGGCATGAGCTTCTGCAGTCGCTCGATGCGCGTGCCCTCCGAGGGGTGCGTGCTCAGCCATTCCGGCGGGCCTCCGCCGTTGGCCTGCATGCGCTTCCACAGATCGATGGCGGTGCGCGGGTCGTAGCCGGCCTGTGCCGCGATCAGCAGGCCCATCTCGTCTGCCTCGATCTCCTGATCGCGACTGTGCGGCAGGTTCAGGCCCACCTCCACGATCGCCTGTGCGCCGCTCTGTGCCGCGCCGCTGCCGGTGACGGCGCCCACCACGTTGGTGCCCAGGTTGAACAGGCTGGCGCGCTCGGTGCCGTGTCGCGCGATGGCGTGCGATGCCTCGTGTCCCATCACCACCGCAAGTTCGTCGTCGCTCTTGGCGAAGTCGATCATGCCCGTGTACACGGCGGCGCGTCCACCGGGCACCATCCACGCGTTCACGGTCTTGGGGTCATCGACCACGGTCCATGTCCAGGTCATGCGATTGGCCATGTTCGGGCAGCGCTGCTTCGCGGATTGCTCGATGCGCTTGCCGATCTTCTGAACGCGCTGCGCGCGCGGATCGGTCGCCGGCACGATCTTCGCGTTCTTCAGTTCCTCGGTGTACGCCTCCTGGCCCAACTGCGCCTCGTCATCCACCGAGTACACGTTGAACTGGCTGCGACCGGTTCCCTCCACCGTGGTGCAGGCGGCGAGCAGGGGCAGGCACAGCAGCAGTGCGGCGCGGTACATGGTGCGCAGTATGCCCGGAAGGTGGCGTGGTTCAGGCGCGCTGTCCGGCACTGCGGCGCGCCGCAAGCAGGATGCCCGCGAAGGGCACCCACCACAGCAGGTCGTTGGTCAGGATGTTGAAGCCGAAGTGCCACGGAATGGCACCGTGCCAGGCCGTCCAGGCGAAGCCGATCGGACCGAAGATCTTGCCGAGCAACCCCACCAGCACGATGGGCCAATGACGCAGGGGATCGCGCGCCGCGCACAGGTAGCCCACGCCGTACACGCCGACCACCATGCCCAGGCACTGCCAGATGGCGCGCCCGGGCTCGGGCAGCGGCGGCATGTCGGCCAGTCGCAGTGGAAGGTCTGGAAGCACCACCACCACCGCACCCCACAGCAGGTTGTACAGGCCGGCTGCGAACAGCCATCGATGCATCCAGGGCGCGCTGGTGGGGGGGTTCATGGTGCGCGTATTCGTCAATAGCCTGGCTCGGATTCGAACCGAGGTCTCTCCGATTATGAGTCAGACGCTCTATCCGCTGAGCTACCAGGCCATCCGCGGCTGCGGCGCAAGAAAGCCTACCGCGAACGGCTAGCATCGCGCGCATGTCGCGTATCGACCGCATCTTCGCTCAGTTGCACGCCGCAGGCACCAAGGCCCTCATGCCCTTCGTGGTGGCGGGAGATCCATCGCTGGATGCACTCGCGCCCACGCTGCAGGCCCTGCAGGCGGGCGGCGCGTCGATCGCGGAGATCGGCATCCCATTCAGCGATCCGATCGCCGACGGTCCGGTGATCGCCGAGGCGATGCATCGGGCGTTGCAGCGGGGCGTCACGCCCACGGCGGTGATGCAGGCGGTGCGACAGGCGCGCGCAAGCCTGGAGATGGGTCTGGTGGCCATGGTCAGCGTCAGCATCGTGGATCGATGCGGCGGCGCGGCGTTCGTGGATCAACTCGCCGACGCGGGCTTCGACGGCATCATCGTGCCCGATGCCGATCTGGATGCCGTGCAGCCGCTGTTGCAGGCGGCCGAGCGTCGCGATCTGGCCTTCGCCATGCTGGTGGCCCCGACCAGCAGCGATGCGCGCATCGAGCG
>RFQW01000258.1 GCA_009924765.1 Planctomycetota bacterium
AGCCCGCATCGTCGCGGACGCCATGCTCGACGGGGACGTGGCCATCCACGTGACCGACAGAAACGAGCGGACACGGGTCTCGATGGGGGTCTCGGCGATCGGCGATGCGAGTGTGCAGTGCCTGGACAAGGATGAGCAGGTCCGCGTGGGATCCATGACCAACGATGACGGCGAAGCCATCTCCATCTGGACCGACAAGACGGGCAGTGACCGCGTCAGCATCGGCTCGTTCGACGATGGAAAGTGCGAGCTGCGATGCCATGATGAAAAGGGCAAACTCCGACTCACCACGGGAACCAACGCCCTCGGACACGCGGTTCGCACCACCTACGACGCGAACGAGCAGATCCGCATCCTGGGCATCACCACGGATGGTGGCGCCGCGTCCCAGGATTGGTTCGATCCGGACGGCACACCCCGGCTCCGCGCCATGACCACCTCCAGCGGGGCTGGCGGCCTGGTTTGGTTTGACCTGGCGGGCAACGCACGCATCAGCGCTGGAACCACTTCCGGAAACAGTGCGGTGATGGAGTGGCTGGATCCCAAGGGCGAACAGCGCATCGCTGCCGGAACGGAAGCGGATGGCACGGTGATCCGCGAGCAGAGTGATCCGAAACCGGAGTGATCCGTCGCAACAACCTCCAGACACGTCACTTCCGAATACCCTGCACGAACAATGGGCTTCTTCTTCCGCAAATCTCTGGGGCGCGGGCCTTTCCGCATCAACCTGAGCAAGTCGGGCGTGGGGTTCTCGCTAGGCATGCGCGGGCTGCGCATCGGGCGCTCGGCCAAGGGCCGCACCTACACCCGCGCAAGTCTGCCAGGCACGGGCATCGGATGGCAGAAGAGCGGCGGCAAGAGTGGCTGCCTGATGCCCCTCGTGCTGACGACGGTGACGGTGCTCACGCTGGCGGCGGCAGCCGTGCGGGCCGTAGTCGCCTGAAGCGGCTGACAGTTTGGCAGTTGCCGCCACGCCAGCAGTGACCACATTTGTGTCACAAGTGTTTCCCGAAACCTGATGCACAATGTGTGCATGGATCGTCATGGCTCCATCACGCGTCACGATGCACTCAGACTGCGACGCGCCACCGGCAACATGCCTCGTGCGCATGGCGAAGTGATTCAAAATCACGCGTGCATTCTTGACTTCACTCGCTCATGGTGTAAGTTGTCAATCGTCGCGCGTTTTGAACGCGCAGCCAAGAAGTTGAACTGACCGACCGCGGTGAGGTGAAGGATGGGCTGGATGGACAGCCCAACCGGATGTGACCGTTTTGGTCGGCGAAAGAAGACGGGAATCCAGGCTTGCCCAAGCCAGCGGTTGTCACTTGCACTTGCAGCCATCGGCCAGCACCAACAACGCCTCGCCCAGCACGCGAACGCACGCCACTCGATACGCCCCACCAGTCACCCAACACCAGATCCGGAAGGAACTTGCAGATGCCCGTCCTGTCACCGAACGCCAATACCGAACCGCAGCCCCGCGCATCACGCAGCCGCAAGGCCGAACAGCTGGCGGAAGCCCGGGATGAGAACACCTCATCCGAGCGCCTGGACGCACTCGCCCGCAAGGGCGGCGACATCGCATTGGCCGTGGCAGCCAACCCCTGCACGCACCCCGACACACTCGATCGCCTTTCCCGCAACGTGCGCCGCAGCGTCCGCGCCGCGGTCGCGTGCAACCCAAACGCTTCGATGGACAGTCTGGTCCGTTGCATCCCGGCCAACCCGCAGGGCTTCCTGGACAACCCGGCCCTGCAGCTGCTGCTGCTCACCTCGCCCAACTACCTGCACAACCTGCCACACCGGGCGCTTGTCAGCCTGCTGCTCAACCCGTCGGCGCCGCAGGCGTTTCTGGAGCAGATGATCACCACGCACCGCAACGGGTTCAACGGCGCATACGGGCTCCTGCTGTCCCGAAGCGACCTCACCCGAGACCAGGTGCTGCGACTATGCGGCGAAACCCCGGGATCCCGTCACGCCAGCGCGATGCACGTGGCCCACGTGGCCCTGCACGCCGATTGGAACACGGACCCGCTGCCTGATCTGGTGCAGAACGCCACGCGTCGCCGTCGCATCGAAACCACTCATGCCGGCCGCATGGTGTTCCGCCGAGCACGACCGCTGGCAGAACCCATGCTGATGGCCATCCTTCCCTGGGCCGACGAAGCCATCCGGGTGGCGTTGGCAGAGAACCCGCTGACCCCCGCCCGCGTGCTGCACTGGCTGGCCGCCGATCCCTGTTCCAAGGTGGTGCTCGCGGCCTACGGCAATCCATCGCTGCCGCAGGACATCCGCGAGGCGATCCAGCACCAAGGCGAAGACCTGCGCCGACTGTTCGCCGGCGATCCAACCTTCACCGACCCCGAGCAACTCTCCCGCAGCCGCGATGCGCACATCCGCCTGGCCGTGGCCCAGCACCCATCGGCACCCGAGCGTCTGCGTTCGCGACTTCCAAACGCCACCATGATCGCGCTCCGCAAGCAGGCGATCCTGGATCCGATCACCAGCGTCGATGGCCTGATGAAGCTGGCCAACGAGGACCGCCCGGAGTTCAACGTGCTGCTGGCCACGCGCAGCCACTTGCCCGAGGAGGTGCTGAACCGCCTCACCAAGGGCACCATGAGCCTTGAAGTGGAAGCCCTGCTGGCTGGCCGCCATGACCTGACCCCCGCCCAACTCAACGGCATCGTGAAGAACCCGGGCCAGTGCAAGGTGGCGGTGGCGCTTCTGCTCAACCCAAGCGCTCCCGCATCGCTGGTGGACTGGATCATTCGCACGGCGCCGAGGGATTGCGTGATCGAGTACGCACTTCACGCCGACGCGCAAGCCACCTACCTCAAGCGCATCGCCGAGGCCCGCACCAGCGTGGACGTGCTGGAGACCGTGGCGGCCCACCCAAACACCCCCCGCGAGGTGCTGGAACGCCTGGGCCATCACCACTGCGACACCGTTCGAACGGCCGCCGCCAGCAACCCAAGCCTTCCCGAGCCACTGGCCCGAGCGCTGCTGCGACACCCCGCCACCGCCGCGGCAGCCGCCCTGCACCCCTGCCTCACGCCCGAAGAGCGCCGGGAACTGGCCCCGCTGCGACACGCCTACATCGAGCGCATGCTTCAGCATCCGCAGCGATTCCTGCTGCTGCAGGCCGAGCGGAACAGCACCGAGTTCCGGGAGCGCAACAAGGGCAACCGGATCGGCCTCTCCACCGATGCCCTGGCCCTGCTGGCCAGCGATGCCAGCCGCTGCCACCAAGTGAGTCTGGCCATCGCAAGCAACCCGGCCAGTCCGGCCGAGGCGCTGCAACTGCTTGCCGAAACAGGCACCACCGAAGTGATCGAGGCCGTGGCCGGGCACCTCAACGCACCGCCTGCGCTGCTTGAGCACCTTGTGTCCGGCTCCGCCGCAGCGATGCTCTGCACCAAGGACCTGCGCCAAGCGCCGCACATC
>RFQW01000259.1 GCA_009924765.1 Planctomycetota bacterium
CGCGTGATCGACGTGGGCCGACATGACGAACTGCTTGGGCGATGCGACCTGTACCGGCGACTGGCGCAGGCACAGTTGGCCGAGTCGGCCTGAGCCGCGCGTCAATCCGTTGGCTGTTCGTCGGGTGGCAGCAGATGCTTTGCAAGGAACTGCACCCCCGCATCCTTCGCCTGCGGCGCATAGCTGCCGAAACCGATGTGTTCGTGCGGTGCGCCCGTGCGCGGATACACCACCAGAGCGGTGGGCGCTGGCGCGTTCACGTTGCGCAGCCGCTCGATGAAGCCGCGCTGCCACTCGATCTTGATCCATTCGTCCAGTTCGGCGTGCAGGGCGAGCAGCGGCGTGGGCTGCCAGTGGTCGAGATGTCGCGTGGGTTCCATGGCGTCGGCGCGAACCGGGTCATGCAGCGCACTCGGAAGGTGCGTCCAGTCGCCGGTGGTCGCCTCCACCAGCGCCGCCTTGAAGATGTGCGGTCGACACAGGCGTGCGAGCGCCACCATGCCGCCAAGACTCATGCCGCCGATCGCGGCGCGCGCAAGGTCGAACCCCGCGTGTGCCGCCAGCGCATCGCGCATGCCCGGCAACGCGTTCACCATGCCCTCGATCACTTCCATGGAGCGCTCGCTGGTCTGCATGTGGGGCTCCGATCGCTCGCCGTGGCCCGGCAGGTCGATCGCCACGCACGCCATGCCAGCGCGGATCATGCGCAGATAGCGGCTGTTGTCCAGTTCCTTGTGCGCGGTGCGGCCATGCATCCACAGCAGGAAGGGGCGCTGCCGAATCTCGGCCTGTCCACCGTAGTCCGGGTGCATGAGCAGCGACGGCACGCCCGCAAGGCGCACCCATCGGGCGCAATCCCGCAGTGACTTGGGCATGGGGCTCTGTTCGCCGGCCATTGCGACACGCTAGCAGGATTCGTCTAGCATCGCGCCCCCATGCTGCGCATCATCGGTGGTGAACATCGAAGCCGTCCGCTCATGACGCCGCCCGGCACCGACCGCACGCGGCCGATGGGCTCTCGCACGCGCGAGGCCGTGTTCAACGTGCTCCGCGGCTGGTTCGAGGGCGCCAATGTGCTCGATCTGTTCGCCGGCGTCGGCACGCTCGGGCTTGAAGCGGTCAGTCGCGGCGCGGAGCGCGTGTGGATGGTGGAACAGGATCGCGACGTGTACGACCTGCTGCGCCGCAACATCGAGTCGTTCGGCGTGCCGGAAGTCGCCACGCCGGTGCGCGCTGACGCGCTCGGTGAAACGGCGCTTGCGGCCGTGGATCAGCCGCTGGATGTGGTGTTCATGGATCCACCCTTCGAGATGGTGCGCGAGAAGGAGGGGCTTGATCGCGTGCTGACGCAGGCGGAGCGTCTGCTCGGCAAGATGAAGCCCAAGAGCTTCTTTGTGCTGCGTCTGCCCGAGATCGAGGGCAACGGACCGCGCATTCCGGGCTTCGACGGCCCGGAGCACCACCAGTACGGCAAGGAACAGCACGTCATGCTGTATTGCCCCAGCGCGAAGGCCGCGCAGAAGGGCGCGTGATGAGCGACATGCGCGTGAGCGTGATCATTCCGGCGGCGGGATCGAGTCGTCGCTACGGCACCGACAAGCTGGGACAGGATCTGGGCGGTCGCGCGGTGCTGCTGCGCACGGTGGAGCTGTTCACCAGGCGCGACGAGGTGAAGTCGATCATCGTTGCGGGTCCGCCCGACGAACTGGACGACTTCCGCATGCGCTACGGCGCGCAGCTTGGATTTCACGGCGTGCAGATCGTGGCCGGCGGCAAGACCGAGCGCTGGGAAACCGTGCGCAATGCGCTGGCGGTGGTGCCTGCCGATGCCACGCATGTTGCGGTGCATGACGCGGCGCGTCCGGGCGCCAGCGATGAACTGCTTGGCCGGGTCTTTGAAGCCGCCAAGGTGCATCCCGCGGTGATTCCGGGCCTTCCTGTGGCTGACACGCTGAAGCGGGTGAGCGAGCAGGCGATCCGCGCGGAGGAAGAGGATGCGATCGCCGACATGATCCTTGGCGAGTCGGCTGAGGCCGCGACCAGCAAGGGCCGTTTCGTGGAGTCCGCCATCGACCGCGCGCGCGTGGTGGCCGTGCAGACACCGCAGGTGTTCGAGATTTCGCTGCTTCGACGCGCGTACGCGCAGGCCGATCTTTCCGGTGCCACCGACGATGCTGGCCTTGTTGAGCGTCTCGGCGAGCGCGTGCTGGTTGTGGACGGCGAATTCCGCAACCTGAAGATCACCGTGCCCGACGATCTGGCGGTGATGCGCGCGTTGCTTGGCATGAAGGCGGCCGAAGGGCGCGCCGCACACAAGCGGTTCTAGGTTTCGGCCCCGCCCGCGAGATCACATGTCGCTCTGCGTGAGCGAGGCTTCCTCGAGCTGATACAGCCCGACCAGCCAGTTCTCCACGAGCAGCGGATCCACCTTCAGTCGGCCAGTCACGGTGCCGAAGTTGAAGGCGTGTCGCTTGCCGGGCTTCATGGGCTCGGTCAGCTTCGCCTCGATGGCGTCGTAGGGCGTGGGTGGCACGCCGATGCAGCAGCCGTCCCACTGATTCAGCATCACCAGCACTTCGGCGCTCTCCTGCAGCATCAGCGGAAAGGCCACATAGCCATCGATGCGGATCCAGGCGCCATCGAGCATGGCCACGCGCTGTGGCAGATCATTCTGCTTCAGGCGCGGCACATAGGTCTTGCCAGCGCTGGCGAGGCAGTCCCACGCCACGCGGTAGGGCTGCTCGCGCGTGCCTGCGCCCTCGATGCGGTACTTGCCATCGGCCAGGATCGAACCATCCGGCTGCTTCATGATCGCGCCGGGCACGATGGTGGCGTTGGCGATCTTGCGATCGAGACCCAGCGTGAGTCCACCGGGCGCCGGTTCCGTGCGAGCGGGCTCCTTGGTTGCAGCGCGCTTCGCTGCGGCGGCTTCAAGCGCCTTGGTCACGTACTCGGGCTGCTTCTTCGTGGCGCTCTCGGGTGCGGGTGCGCTGGATGTGGGGGGCGTTGCGGTTGGAGGTGTCGTCGCTGGAGCGCTGGGCTTCGATGGCGCGGCTGCTGCGGAAGGTGCCGCGGGCGCAGGCGCCACAGCGGTCGACACCGGCGCGGCCGTTCGCGATGGCCACAGCAGCGCTGCGGCGCCGCCGAACACGATGCAGGCAAGGATGATCCAGAGCGCCTTCATGCGGAGGGTCGAAGGTTGTCGGCGACAGGCGTACGGTAGGCGATGATCGCAGGCAGCACGCTTGCGAGCGCAGCCAGCATCACGGCGCCGGCAAGCACGATCATCGCGCTGCGCGGATCCAGATCGGGATGCACCACCAGTCCGATGCGATCCTTCAGCACGGCAGCCGCGGCGAATCCGCCGATCACGCTCAGCACCACGCCGGACGTGGCGCCGATGAGTCCAATCAGGCACGCCTCGGCCACCACCATGC
>RFQW01000260.1 GCA_009924765.1 Planctomycetota bacterium
TCGCTGCCGAAGAAGGACTTCGCCGCGTACGAGACGCTGTATGCGAAGCCCTTCGCGCCGTTCCCAAAGACGCTGCCCGCGCTGCTTGAGCAGGGCCTGGTGTACGGCCGCTATGCCGCCACGCCGAAGGGCATCGCCGCGAAGGGCAGCCTGCCCACCACGGACATCCATGCGCTGGTGCGCGAAGGTTTCGCGCAGGTGGAGGGACTTCGCTACGAGGACTTCCTGCCCGTGAGTGCGGCCGGCATCTTCGCGAGCAACCTGAACCAGTACGGCACCAAGAGCACCGCGGCCACCAAGCCCGTGTACACCCAAGCGCAGCTGGAGCAGGTGATGGGCAACGTGGACAGCGACGTGGTGTATCGCGGCATGCACGCGGCATCGTTGCTTGACACGTTCGCGCAACTGGGATTGATGGATCGCGTACCGGTCGCGCAGCGTGCCGAGCTTGAGCAGGCCGTCGCGGCGTGTCCGCCTGGCGCGCTGCGCACGGGCCATGCCGCGCACGAGCACGCCCGGGCGTGAGGTTTCGCGTCGCGCCCCTTGTGCGCGGCGCGCTTGCCCTTACCATCCACCCCATGGGCGAACTCGACCATCTGCTGGCCAGCAATCGTGAGTGGGCCGGGCGCGTGGAGCGCGAGCACCCGGGCTTCTTCCGAAACCTGTCCTCGCAGCAGCGACCCAAGTACCTGTGGATCGGCTGCTCGGATAGCCGCGTGCCCGCCAACGAGATCATTGGTCTGTTGCCCGGCGAGGTGTTCGTGCACCGCAATGTGGCCAATCTGGTGGTGCACAGCGACCTGAACTGCCTGTCGGTGATGGACTTCGCGCTGAACGAGCTGGGCGTGGAGCACGTGATCGTGTGCGGCCACTACGGCTGCGGCGGCGTGTCAGCGGCGCTGGCGCCATCCGAAGGCCGCGTGATGGATCACTGGATCCGCCATGTGCGCGACATCGCCAAGTTCTACCGCGACGAGATCGAGCGCGAGCCGTCGGTGCAGGCGCAGGCGCGGCGCCTGTGCGAACTGAACGTGGCCGTGCAGGTGGTGCATGTGCGCGAGTCACCCGTGGTGCAGGCGGCAGCCGCCCGCGGCGTGAAGGTGCATGGATGGATCTATGACCTTGCCGACGGGCTGCTGCGCGATCTCACGCCCACCGTGGATGGCGTGCGCGCGCTCGAGCCTTCGTGCCGATTGCCTGGCTGATCGAGCGAACACACATGCATCACACGCCCATCCATCGCATGAACCGGCTTGCTCGGCCCGCGCTGATGTTCATCATGGTGTCTGGAGCGCTTGCGTCATGTCGCGGCCGCTCCGAACTGTGGGAAGACGGCCTCGCCGAGATGGAGCGCAAGATCGAGCCCGAGGTGGCGAAGGGCCCGTCCGAGCCATCGACTGCGATGCCCGATGACCCGAACTCCATGGTGGCGCGCCTGCGCGGGCTGGGCGATGCATCCGACAAGGAGCAGGCACAGGCCATCGAGCGCGGCATCGCGAGCGCGGTGAATGTGCAGGCGCAGCAATCGCTGCAGGCGCAGCAGGTTCCACAGGAAGGCCCCAGCCCCGGCATCGAACGCATCTGGGGCCTGCCTGAACTGGCCGCCGCGGCACTGGAAGCGAACCCGGCCACGCGCGAATCGTGGCATCGTGCACGCGCCGCCGCGGCACGCGAGCAGAAGGCGCTTGCCGCGTACGGCCCCGACATCGGCGTGGAGGCAGGTGGCGACTATTTCGATCAGCCGGGATTGGCCTTCGGCAACGCGGCGAAGCCCGACCGCGAGTTTCGTGTCTCGCCGCAGGTGTATGCCTCGTGGCTGCTGCTCGACTTCGGTCGCCGCGACGCGGACACCGAACGCGCGCGCGCCGAGCTGGCTGCGGCGAACACCACGCATGACCGCACCATCCAGCGCGTGGTGTACGAGGTGCAGCGCGCGTACTTCAAGCTGGAGGCGGCGATCGGTCTTCGCACCGCCGCCGAGCAGGATGTGGTGGCCGCGCGAAGCGTGCTGAAGGCCACGGAATCGCGCCTCACGCAGGGTCTGGCCACGCGACCCGAAACGCTGATCGCGCGACAGGCCTATGCCGAGGCGCTGTACGCGTTGGAGAAGCGCCGTGCGCAGGTGTTCGTGACCGAGGGTGATCTGCGCACGCGGGTGGGCTTCCCGGTGAGTGCCTCGCTGCCCATCGACGCGTCTGCCGAGGCCGAGGTGCCGCCGGTGGTCACCGCGGGCATCGACGGCATCATCGATCAGGCGCTGGCGCAGCGACCGGATCTGGCGTCGGCGGTGCTGGACCTTCGCGCGCGCGAGGCCGAGGTGCGGCGCGCGCAGGCGGAGTTCATGCCGCAGGTGGTCACGCGCGGCACGGTGGGCGCCAGCTTCTACGACTACTACGTGGAAGGCTTCGACATCGCCGGCAAGGGCTGGGGCTTCGATGGCCAGATCTTCCTGGGTGGGCGCTGGCTGCTGTACGACAACGGTGCGCGCGACGCGGCGCTGTTCGAGGCGGGAGCCAATCGCGCCGCCGCCGCAGCCAAGCTTGCGCAGGCACGACTCGATGCCGCCGACGAGGTGTGGCGTGCCTATTACACGCTGCAGAGCGATCGCGCGCAGTACGACGCGGCGAAGGCGCTGCTGGTGGCGGCGATCGACACCTTCGATGCGGTGAAGCGCGCGTATGAAATGGGCCTGAGCACGCTGCCCGAACTGCTGGATGCCGAGCGCGACCTGTTCAAGGCACGCGCGCAGCGCATCGAGAGTCGCAGCGACCTGCTGGTTTCGAGTGCGGGTCTCATCTTCGCGTCGGGTGCCGGCCCTGGCGGCATCGGCGCGACGCGCTGAATCGACCCATCACTTCGATGGCGCGGTGGGGCCCGAGCCTGAGGCCGGAAACGATCCATTGGATGCACGGAACGGCGAGCCGATCAGGCCCAGCTGCTCCAGCACCGGATCGCGTCCGTCGGTCTTCACCACGGCCGTCACCGTGGCGCCCATGCGATAGGGGTACTGCGCATCGAAGGGTTCCAGCGTGATGCGCACCGGGAATCGCTGCGCCAGACGCACCCAGTTCAGCGTGGGCTTCACGTCGGGCAGCGACTGCTGCGTGGCGCCGTTGGCCTGATACAGCGCCCAGCCGATGCCCTGCACCGTGCCCTTGAAGCGGTGGCCGGGGTAGGCGTAGATGTACACCGCCACTTCCTGGCCCACGCGGATCTGCTCGATCTCGGTCTCCAGGAAGTTGGCCATCACCCACCACTCGGTGTTCTGCACCAGCGAGAACAGCGTGTCGCCAACCTTCACGAAGGCACCCACGTTGGTGTTGAGGTTGGTCACCCATCCTTCCACGCTGGCGCGCACCTCGCAGTACTGCAGGTTCAGCTTGGCGTCGTCCACTTCCACCTTGGCGGCGGCCACGCGCACGTTCATGTCGCCCA
>RFQW01000027.1 GCA_009924765.1 Planctomycetota bacterium
GCTACGAGGTGGCGGCCAGCAAGGGTGATCGCATGCCGCAGCAGGCCATCGCCGAACTGCTGCGCGGCATCGGTCGCGAACCACCGCAGATCGCCGCGGCGGCGGCCGAAGCGGCCGAGGCGCTTCGCGCGTCAGGCAGTTTCATCTGCTCGCGCACCGGTCGCGCCGGCACCAAGATGGATGCGCCGCCATTCCGCGGCCCCGTGGGCACGTGGATCGGCGAGAACATCTCCGCTGAAACGTGGAAGGCCTGGATTGGGCAGGGCACCAAGGTGATCAACGAGCTGCGCCTCGACTTCTCCCGTGACAAGGATCAGGAGACGTACGACCAGCACATGCACGAGTACCTCGGCCTGGATGCCGACCTGCTCGCGCGCATCCGCGCCGGCAACGCGCCCGCGAAGGCTGGCTGACCCATGGCCGCGCGCGCGCCGGCGGAGTGCCTGCGAACCGCACTGGGCTCGCTGTCCATGCAGTCGCCGCTCATCGCGGCGGCGGGCACCTGCGGCGTGCTGGATGAACTCGCCGAGGTGAGCGATCTGCGCTGGCTGGGTGCGCTCACCACCAAGAGCCTCACCCCCGAACCGCGCGAAGGCAACGCGCCGTGGCGACTCATCGAGACGCGCGGCGGCATGCTGAACGCGATCGGCCTGGCCAATCCCGGTATCGATGCCTTCGTGCATGATCATGCGCCGCGCGCGGGCGGCGTGGCGTGCCGCGTGATCGGCTCGGTGGCGGGTCATTCGGTCGACGAGTTCGTGCAGGTGTCAGGAAAGCTTGTCGCCGCCGGCCTGCAGGCGATCGAGTTGAACGTGAGCTGCCCGAACACCGCCGATGGTCGTCACTTCGGCAGCGACCCCGCGTCGCTGGCGCCGCTGGTGAAGGCGGTGCGCGCGGCCACCACCGGACGCGCGCTGTTCGTGAAGCTTCCGCCCGACGGTGACACGCTCCGGCTTGCCGCGGCGGCCATCGAGTCGGGCGCCGACGCGCTCACCCTGTGCAACACCTATCCCGCCATGCAGATCGACCCCGAGTCGCGCAAGCCCGCGCTCAGTCGAGGCAGCGGCGGTCTGTCGGGACCGGGCATCCATCCCATCGTGGTGCGCATCGTGCACGAGGTGCATCGCGTGGTGGCCAAGCCCGCGCGCGTGCCGATCATCGGCCTCGGTGGCGTGATGGACTGGCGCGACGCGGCAGAACTCATCGTCGCGGGCGCCACGGCGGTCGGCATGGGCACGGCGCTGATGGTGGATCCCACCACGCCGCGGCGCGTGTCGCAGGGACTCGCAAGCTGGTGCGCGCGCCAGGGCGTCGCGTCGATCGGTGAGCTCGTTGGCTCGGTGCGCCCGTGAACCACGCGGAACGCGCGCGCTTCGATGCGCTGCTTGAATCCGTGCTCGATGACCTGCCCGCGCAGTACAGGCGACTGCTCGACGAGGCGCCGCTTGTGGTGGAAGACGAACCATCCGCCGAACTGCTCTCGCAACTCGGCTTCGATGCCGACGATGACCTGTGCGGACTGCACGAAGGATTGGCGCGCACCGAACGCTCGGTGGAGATGCCCTCGCTGCCCGACGTGATCACGCTGTTCCGTCGCGGCATCATCGATCAGGCGGGCGGTTGGGAGCCCGGCGATCTTGAGGGCGAACCGTGTGGCGGCGAAGCGGCGGTGCGCGAGGAGATCCGCATCACCCTGCTGCACGAGATGGGACACCACTTCGGCCTCGACGAGGACGATCTCGACCGTCTGGGCTACGCCTGAATCTCAGCGCTTCTTGGCCGCCGTGGCCTCGGTCTCGGCGGGCAGGTGCAGGATGCGACGGCAGCTGGTGCACTGCACCACGGCGCCGCCTTCGCCAAGCAGTCGCGTGTACACGCCGAATGGAATCTCGGTGCTGCAGGCGCTGCATGCGTACTCGCGATGACGCGCGCTGATCACCTGCACCTCGCTCAGGGCCTCGCCCTCGTGCAGGTCCGCCACCTCGTCGAACAGCGCCATGGCTTCGGCCGGCACGCCGGCAGCCGCCGCGGCGCGTTCACGCTCGAGTTCGCTCAGTCGCTCGGCCGTGTCGCGGTGACGCTCGGCGCTTTCGGCCTTGGCGGCGTCACGCAGGCGCGAGCGCTCGGTCAACACCGTGTCGAAGTCGGCCAGCCGCTTGTTCAGCTGCTCCACGCGCTCCATCTGCGTCAGCGCCTGCGTGTCCAGATCATCCCTCTGAACCTCGATCACCTTCATCTCCTGAAATGGCGGTGTACTGCTTGGTGTTGCCGCTCTGGTTCAGGTCGGCGCGCAGGCGCTCGATGCGCTCGCCGATCGCCTTGCCTTCCATCTCCATGTTGGCCACCTGGGCCTGCAGCTGGCGGCGCTGCGTCTCCACGTCGCCTCGCTGGGCCAGCACGTCATCGAGCTGCTTCTGCTGGGTCGCCAGGTAACGGTCGGCCTGCGAAAGGCGCGAGCGGAGCGAGCGAACCTGCACGTCGGCGCGGTGAAGCGCGAGCAATTGCTGCAGCAGACTCATGCGTGGATCTCCATGCGTTGGGCCGTGCAGGGTACACGGAGCGGCCAACCGCGCGCAGCGGCGTGAAAGTGCGGTTTCAGGCGCGTGCGGCGAGCAGCCACAGCGCGGCCGGCGCGGTGGGCAACAGGCTGTCGAACACGTCGAGCGCACCTCCCATGCCAGGCAGCCAGGTGCCGGAGTCCTTCGCGCCCGCGTTGCGCTTCAGGATGCTCTCGGACAGGTCGCCGAAGGGGCCCAGCACGGCGGCACATGCACCGAACGCCACACCATGCCACACGCCAACGGGCAGTTGCGAACCCACCCACGCGCCCGCGGCGATGCTGGCAGCCGCGCCGCCCGCAAAGCCTTCCCAGGTCTTGGCTGCCGAGATCCAAGGCACCATGCGATGTCGGCCGAACGCGCGGCCCGCGAAGTAGGCGCCGATGTCGTTGCACTTCACGGCCAGAATCGCGCCCACCATGGCGGTCCACGGAACCTGCGCACGAAGCGCGATCCAGCACGCCGGCATGGCGCCCGCCCACACGGCCAACAGCAGCCAACGGCCCAGACCGGCCACCGCGCCCGCTGCGTTCCTGGTGGCAAGCGCCCACAGTGCGGGAAGCAGGCCAAGCAGCGCCAGCAGGGTGGCGAGTGGCGCGAGATCGCGCATGTTCCAGGCATGCAGGCACACCGACGCGAAGGCGCTGCACGCCACGAGCAACGAGAACGGCAACGGCCACACGCGCACTTCGCCCGCCTTCAGCAGGCGCGTGAGTTCCACCACCAGCACCGGCACAAGCACCAGCACGCTTGCAAGCGCCAGCACGGCGCCGGCGGGAAGGGTTCCGTCGGGAAGCCAGGCTGCCGGCATGCCTGCTGCGCGGCCGTCGAACCACAGCAGCGCGCCAAGCAGCGCGATGAGAGCGGCACCGACGGGCAGGCGGTATCGCAGCATGCGCTAGTAGATGGGCACCGCGGGATCGATGTCGATCGACCACAGGTGAATGCCGCCGGCGAGGCTTCGTGTGTTGTCCAGTCCGGCGCGGCGCAGCGCTGCCACCGCGCGAAGGCTGCGCTGTCCATGGTGGCAGGTGACCACGATCAATGCATCGCCGTGCGCTTCCAGTTCATGCGCTCGCGACTCGATCTCGGCGAGCGGCAGGTGCACGCTGCCCGCGATGCAGGCGGTGGCGCGCTCCTGCGCGGTTCGAACATCGATCAGCACCACCGACTCGCCGCGCTGCACCATGTCCCGGTACATGCGAGGCGCGATCTCCCACTCCGGGTTGAACGGATAGCCCTCTGGAAGTCCGCGCGCATCGAGCTGGCTCATGGCGTGCTCGCCTGCGGCGTGGCCGGCGCGGGCGCAACCACCCACATCCACATCGCGCCGTTGTCCTGCGTCTGCGAAGGCGGCAGCACGCCACTGGCTTGATTGGGTCCACGCATGGTCATCCATGGCGGCATGCCCATCAGCATGCGCGCGGGGGAGGCGACCAGCAGCACGGCGGGCCAGCCCGCTTCCAGTGCGCCCTCGGCTGCGGCGGCATCGGGCTTCGTGCCCAGCTGCATGGCGCTGGTGGCGGTGGGGAAGGTCTCGCCGTTGCGGGCGGAGCCACCGTTCAGCACCAGCGGTTCGGCGTAGGTGGGCTGGTGCTCCACCTGACCGCGCGGTGCATCGATGGTGACCACTTCCCAGTTGCGTCGATCGAGGCTCTTCACGCTCGGGCCGCTGGAGTTGTACAGCGGTGTGGTGGGCTCGGGCGCAAGATCCGGCAACTGCCCGGGGCCCGCGCCATCGATCGTGTCCGAGTCGTTCAGGCAAGCGGACAGCGCGAAGGTTGCGGCGACGAGCATGAGCGTTCGGATCAGGCTTCGAGGTTGCATGGGATACCGGCCTTGTGCAGGGCCGAGACGATGGTATCGAACTCGAAGCCCTGGCGGCCGAGCGTTCGGGCGATCCACGCCGCGTCGCGTCGCTCCTTCTTCCAGCGCGCCATGGCCTGATCCAGCGCGCCGTCATCACGCGTGGTGCGTGCGGCCTTGCGGGCGCGCGCGGCCGACACGCCCTCGGATTCCAGATGTTCCTGCACACGCTCGGCGGCCATCGGTCGTCGCGCCTGCAGCGAGGCGGCACGGCGTTGCGCGTAGGCGGAATCGTCGATCCAGCCGTCGCGTTCCAGTGCGGCCACCACGCGTTGCGCCAGGGCTTCGCCCCACTTGGCGGTCAGGCGCTCCTGCAGCAGCGCGCGCGTCATGTCGCGGCGGCCAAGGCGTCGCAGCGCATCGGCGCGGCAACCCACCTCATCCGCGAGCGCCTGCATGCTTGATGCCAGTGCGGCCGTCCATCGGCGGCCTTCGGTGGCACCGGCCTTGTCCGCGTCGTCGCGACGAATCGGTCCGATCCGACGATCGCCCACGCGCAGCACCACCATGCCCGGGTCCCGCGGGTGCACCAGCACGCGATCGATGCATGGCTGCGCGCTCATGTGAGTTCATCCAGATAGCCGGCCAGCTCGTTCGCCGCCTTCGCGTCACCGGCGCCACGGGCAACCTGCAGGCCGCGTTGCAGGGTCTCGATGGCGGCAGGTACGCGCCCGGCGCGTTCCAGCGTCTTGGCCAGATGAAAGTGCGCGTAGGCATGGGTGGGTTCCACCGCCAGGACGCGCTCGTACCAACCGATCGCCTCGTCCAGACGATCCGCCTTGGCGTGCTCCTGCGCCACGCCGTAGAGGCAAAAGGCGTCGTTGGGGTCGCGTGCCAGCATGGCCATCAGCGCTTCAAGCCGTCCCTGCGTCTGCATGGGTGCAGGGTAGCCCGTCCGGCACGCGATCGGCGAACCCACTACCTTTTCGCCTGTCATGCGCCGTCGCCTCCTCATGCTGCTGCTTCTTGCCCCGGCACTCGCTGGGTGCTTCGACAACACCTACGTGAAGCAGGATCGTGCGGACCACCGCGAGAAGGTGCTGAAGCTGACCGATCATGTGGGCGGCACCCACGAGTGCATCGTGGTGAACAATCGCGTGTGGTACGCGGGCCAGGGGCCGCGGCTGCTGGTGCTGGAAGGTCGCGGCGGCAAGCCGGTGAAGGTGGAGCAGGCCGGACCGGTGGGCGGCACGGCATCGGTGGCGGATCTGGTGATGTGGCGAGGCGACCTGGTGGGCGTGATCGACGGTGACGCGGTGGTGCGGTGGGATCTCTCCAATCCCAGGTCTCCCGCGCAGATCGATCGCGTGGACGCGAAGGCGCTCGGCATTCGGCCGCGATGCCTCACCGTGCTTGGCAACGAACTGTTCATCGGTGGCAACGGCGGTGTGGTGCGAGCGAGCGACGGTCATCGCTTCCTGCCCGACGCGAAGGACACGGGCGAGGTGGTGACTACGTCCGAGGGTCTTGCGTGCGTGTCGGGTCGTCGCGTGCTTCGACTGGAGGACGGCCGCTTCATCGGCGCGGCGTCGATGCTGCTTCCGCTTCCCAAGGATGCGGGCATTCCCGGTGGCTTCGCGTTCCTGCTGCAGACCAAGGACGGCGCCACCGTGGGCACCATGGGCCCCGATGTGCGCGAGCGCAGCGGTCAGGTCGTGCGCGGTGTGTACAGCCGCATGCGATTCGCGGGCGGGCGACTGTGGATCATCGGCGACGGCGAACTGGCCACCTGGCTGGTGCGCGACGGCAAGCTTGAGGATCCGATCTACGCCAAGGTGAAGGGTGCGCGCGATCTGGCGGAACTCACCGACAATCTCTTCGCCATGGTGGGTTCCTACGGTCGCGCCGTGTACCACCTGCGCGACGACAAGGAAGGTTCGGGCGACGAGTTCACCGACGTGCAGCGCGAGCCGGGTCGTCTGGAACGCAGCATCTTCGATGGTCGACGCGTGCTGGCCGGCAGCGCCGAGGGCGTGTGGCTGTATCCGATCCGCGGCAAGCCCACGCTGTCGGACAAGTCGGTCGAGCTCACCCAGTTGCCCGAGACCAAGGTCACGCTCGCGTGGGGCACGGTCACGATCGACAAGGGAGACGGCAAGCCGGAGACGCCCGACGAGTTGCGTGCCGTGCTGGTGGATGGCCCCGACGGCAAGGCGCGCTGGTCGCCGCCCAACGGAGCCTGGATCTCCACCGTGGTGCCGGTGGGCGCGGATGTGTGGGTCGGTCACGCCGAGGGCATCACCGTGCTGCGTCACGTGGCGGTGCCGGTCGAGCCGGAGGACGCCGCGACGAAGGGCGCCAAGCCCAAGGCCGACGCCGACAAGCCGAAGCCGACCCTGATGCTGCAGGAAGTCGGCTCGCTGCGATTGCCCGGGCCCATCATCTGGCTGCACCCGCTGCGCACGGGCAATGGCGTTGCGTGGGTCAGTCGCTTCGGCGGGATGGGCGTTGCCGAGTTGCTGCCTGATGGCGAGGCGCCCGCGAAGTCGACGGCCGCTTCGGCTTCGCCGTCTTCCTGACCGGTTTCGCGCTCTCGCTGCAGAACCTCCGGCACAGCGCGTCGGAGGCGCACGCGCCGCCGCGCGCCTTGCACGCACGCCGCCCGTGGAAGATCAGCAGGTGGCTGAGCAGGCACCAGTCCTTTCGCGGGAACAACGCCATCAGGTCCTGTTCCACCTTGCCCGGATCGGTGTGCCGAGAAAGGCCCATGCGAAGCGCGAGGCGTCCCACATGCGTGTCCACCACCACGCCCTCGTTCATGCCGAACGCGTTGCCAAGCACCACGTTCGCCGTCTTGCGCGCCACGCCGCGCAGCGTGAGCAGCGCGTCCATGGTGCGCGGCACCTCGCCCCCAAAGCGCTCGTGCACCGCACGCATGCTTTCGTGCACCGCGCGCGCCTTGTTGCGCCAGAAGTTCAGCGTGCGAAGGAAGGGCGCGATCGCATCCGGCGAGGCGGCCGCGTAGTGCGCTGGGGTGGGAAAGGCCGCGAACAGCGCGGGGGTGGCGCGGTTCACGCCGACGTCGGTGCTCTGCGCGCTGAGAATGGTGGCGACAAGCAGTTCGTGGGGTTGCGTCCAGTGCAGTTCGCAGTGCGCGTCCGGATGGCGGCGTTTCAGTGCGGCCAGCAGACTGCGGGCGCGGCGCAGTTGTTCGGGCGTCTTGCGAGGTGGCGAGGTGCGCGGCACGGCGCGATGGTAAGGAACCCGGACCGGGCTATCCTCGCCGCATGCACAAGGCTCCGTTGCCGCTGGGCGTGACCCTGCTTCCGCTGGGCGCAGCCCCCTCATCGCTGGACGCCGTGGTGGCGCTTGGCCTGGAGGGCGTGCAGCTGGATGCGGCGGATCCCGATCTTCGCCCGCGCGAACTCGGCGAGAGTGCGCGGCGAGATCTTGCGGCGGCGCTCAGGCGACGCGGCCTGCGCGCATCCGGCATCGATTGCTTCATTCCGGTCGAGCGCTTCGCGGATCCGGCGCGCGTGGAGCGGGCGATGGACGCGGTGCATGGGTGTCTTTCTCTTGCGGAGCATCTGCAGCGCGTGCCGGTGTGCATGCATCTGCCACATGCGGAAGCGCCCGAGGTTGTGCAGGCGTTGCAACGCGAGGCGCAGCGTCGAGGCGTGCCCCTGGCGGATTGCACCGTGCCGGTCAGCGCCGATGCATCGTTGGCGGTGTGCGTGGACCCGGCGGCCGTGCTGGCGGGCGGCGGTGATCCTGCAGCCGTGGTGGCGGCGGCAGGGGCTCGCATCGTGGCCGCGCGCGTGGTGGATCTGCTGCGGAGCGGCCTTCGTGGACCTGTGGATGAGCCCGGCGCGTCGCGGCTGGACACGCTTGGCTACCGCGTGGCGCTTGAGGTGGCCGGTTTCCGTGGGCTTCCCGTGATCGATTGCCGGCAGTGGACGGACATGCGTCGCGGGGTGCTGGACACCGCGCAGCGCTGGGTCGCATTGTTGCCCTCCGGTGCAACGGGGGTGCCGTCGTGATGGATGCAACGGGCATGATCGTGGTGGGTCACGGCGTGGACCTGATCGAGGTGGCGCGCATCGAGCGCATGCTGCAGGAACATGGCGAGCGTTTCTGCGAGCGCGTGTTCACCGCCACCGAGCGAGCCTACGCATCGGCTGGCGGCCGACGCACCGCCGAGCGCTACGCCGCGCGGTTCGCGGCCAAGGAAGCCGCGATGAAGGCCATCGGCACCGGATGGCGCAGCGGCATCGCGTGGACCGATGCCGAGGTGGTGCATGGCGCCGATGGTGCGCCGATGCTGCGCGTGCATGGCCAGCTGGCGGCGCATGCGGCAGCGCTCGGCATCGATCTGTGGCGGATCACGATCACCCACACCGATCATCTGGCCATGGCCAGCGTGCTTGCGGGACGCGCCGACCGCGGTGTCGCGCCGCGGTAGGATGCCCGGATGCGACGACGTGGCATTCCAACGCTGTACGAGCTGGCGCGGAGCGGCATGTCCGGGGGCGGTGACGCATCCACGGCGCGTGCGATGCCGGGCCTCTCTTCCGCCATGCGATCGCTGCGCATTCCGCTGGGCTTCCTGTGGCTGCTTGGCGTGGGCGTGCTGGTGGTCGGCGTGATCGCCTATGCGTTCGGATACAGCCGAGGCAAGACCGCAGGTTTCAACGATGGCGTGGCGCAGCGCTTCGGTCAGGACTCGGCGGCCGCCACCGCCCGAGCCGTTCAGGATCCGCTGTTGAAGCCGGCCGCGACCCCTTCGGTCGAGACCGGTGTGACGACGGCACGCGCGCAGGCGCCATCCCAGAATGGTCAGGCAACCACGGCCACCAACGGCGATCCGCGGCAGAAGGGGGTGAATTATTTCGTCATCGCCCGTCCTGCCGACCAGATTGCGGCTGAAATGCTGGCTTTCTGTCGCGCCGAGGGACTTGATGCGCACCTCGTTTCCGACCATAATGCGGGACGGTCCCGCAAGATCATCGTGCTCCCAGGTCTGGCATCCGCCGAAGCCCGCAAGAGTCCGGACGCGCAGAAGTTGGAAGCGCGGATCAAGACGGTTGGCCAGCGTTGGAAGGCCAAGGCCAAGGGAAACAAGGATTTCTCGGACGCCTACCTCGAACTCTTCCGCTGAGCGCGGCGCTCGCCGGATACGGCACTTGTTCGGAACTCTCACCCCACGTACGTCCATGAGCATTCATCCCAGTCTGAAGACCAAGTCCGGCGCCCTCAACCAGCATCGCAACGTGCTCACCCGAGCCGAGCGCATCGCGAAGCTCACCCTTGAGGCGGGCTTCGACCCGGAGAAGAAGAGCGCCCTGGGCATCGTGAAGGTGCGCTCCATCAAGGCCGCTCCCGGCAAGAAGGCTTCCAAGAAGACCGAGGCGGCTGGTGGCGATGCCAAGGCCGCGGGTGGCAAGGCTGCTGCTCCGGCGGCTGGTGCGGCCGCTGCCAAGAAGAAGTAAGTCGTGGCGATGTCACGCCCCGATGCCGCGCAGCGCGTGCCGCTGGAGCGGTTGATTTCCTCGCGCAGTCGCTCGATCGACGCGTCGGGTATCCGCAAGGTGTTCGACCTGGCGGCGAACCTGAAGGATCCGATCAACCTCTCGATCGGGCAGCCTGATTTTCCCGTGCCGGAAGTCATGCGCGAGGCCGCGGCCAACGCGGTGCGCGAGAACCGCAGCGGCTATTCGGTCACCCAGGGCATTCCCGAGCTGCATGCGGCCATCTGGAAGCATCTCGAGAAGGATGTCGGCTGGAAGGGTCCCACGCAGGATCTGGGCAACATCGTCACCAGTGGCACCAGCGGTGGTCTGCTGCTGTCGTTGATGGCCGTGCTGGACGCGGGGGACGAGTTCATCGCGCCGGATCCGTACTTCGTGATGTATCCACAGATCGCCAAGATGATCGGCGCCCAGTGCACGTTGTGCGACACCTATCCCGACTTCCGCATGACGGCCGAGCGCGTGGAGCCGCTGATCACGCCGCGCACCAAGGCGGTGCTGGTGAACTCGCCGAGCAATCCATGCGGAACCGTGATGTCGGGCGCCGAGATGCGCGACCTGGTCGACCTGTGCGAGCGTCGCGGCGTGCTGCTGATCAGCGACGAGATCTACGACGAGTTCTGCTTCCCCGACGCGCGCGAGGATGGCCACTGCCCGAGCCCGGCGCGCTACACCGATCAGTGCCTGCTGATCCGCGGCTTCGGCAAGACCTATGGCTGCACCGGTTGGCGGCTCGGCTACGCGGCCGGGCCCATGCCGCTGGTGCAGGAGATGGCTGTACTTCAGGGTAAACCCGTTGACTATTATGTTTGTAATGATATTTCGATAAGATTAGGTAAGTACGTGTTTCATCCGAGCCTTGATGTTATGTCAATGCGAACTTGTTTGACGACATCGAACCGTTAATATCGAAACAGC
>RFQW01000261.1 GCA_009924765.1 Planctomycetota bacterium
TGTCCTGGAAGTCGTCGATGGTGCTCACCACCACGTACTTCGCGCCGGCCAGCTTGAAGGCCTTTGCCGCGTTGGGATCGGCCTTGTCCACGTTGCCGCTGCCCGAAAGATCCTGTTCCAGCACCACATCCTTCAGGTCGCTGCGCGCCACCAGATCGAACTTGCGCGTGCCCTGGAAAGCGGCGATCAGCTGCGGATCCATGGACTCCTGCACGCGGCCGAGTTCGGCGGCCTGACCGCGCTGTGCCAGCGTGGCGGCGAGCGCCGGTGTGACCTTCACCGCGCCGATGGCCAGCGGCAACTTGCCCGGCGGTGCGGCGGCACCCTCCTGCTGCGCCCACGCGGCATGCGAGAGCATGGCGAGGATCAAGGCGATCACTCCCGAAACGAACGGACGCTGGATGGATGCAGGCATGACGCCCTCCTTGAGGCGATGTGCGTGCGGGGATGGTACCGGGGGGCGCGAAGGACGCCGGTGACCACACCAGGTTCGTGCAGGCTCACCAGATCCTTGCACGGAACCGACATGCCGCCAACATCTGAGGTCGATGATCCGTCATGCGCCATCGATTCCGAACCGTGTGGATCTCCGACATCCACCTTGGCAGCAACACGGTGCGAGGTGCCGACCTCAGCTTCTTCCTGCGCCACGTGATGTGCGAGCGTCTGTACCTGGTGGGAGACATCGTGGACATGTGGCGCCTGCGCAAGCGCTGGCGATGGCCCGCCTGCCACAACGACGTGGTGCGGCGCCTGCTGAAACTCGCCAGCAAGGGCGTGGACGTGGTCTGGATCCCGGGCAACCACGACGACGCCATCCGCCCCTACGACGGACTGTCGATCGGCGGCATCCGCATCGAGCTGATGGCCGCGCACGAGACGGCCGACGGCAAGCGGATGCTGGTGACGCACGGCGACCAGCATGATCTGGTGGTGTGCGCAAGTCCGGCGCTGGCGGCACTCGGAAGCCTCGGCTACGACCTGCTGCTTGGCATGAACCGCGTGTGGAACGGCCTGCGCCGCCGCGTTGGCCTGCCCTACCAGTCGCTGTCGCAGTCGATCAAGGCGCGCGTGAAGAGCGCCTGCACCATGATGAGCCGCTACGAGGACGCGCTGATCGCCGAGGCGCGACGCGGCGGCTTCGACGGCGTGGTGTGTGGCCACATCCACAAGGCCGAGCGCCGCCAGATCGATGGCCTGACCTACATCAACTGCGGCGACTGGGTGGAAAGCTGCACGGCGCTGGTGGAACACCACGACGGTCGGCTGGAGATCCTGGACGGCCTGGCCTTCAACGAGATGGTGCGACAGGCTCGCGGGTTGCCCGCGGACCACCGAGAGACGGAGGAATGGCCCGAGCCGGTGCTCGCGCTGCGCAACGGAAACACGGCGGCCCAATGGAAAGCAATATTCGCCGCATAAGCGTGCTGTCGGCAGGCGTGGGTGCGGGCCACATGCGCGCGGCGCAGGCCATCGCCGAGGCGTTGCCGCTGCGTGATCCCTCCGTGCAGGTGCAGGTGGTGGACGTGCTGCAGCATGCGGCCCCGGGCTTTCGAACGCTGTACCGCGATGCCTACGTGGCCTTGGCCAACCGCACGCCACGCCTGGTCGGCTGGCTGTACGACCGCGCCGACAAGGCGTGGAGCGATCGGTGGTACGCGAGCGCCATCGAGCGTCTGGCTCTGCATCGCTGGCTTCGATCGATGGAGCGCGACACGCCCGATGCCGTGGTGTGCACGCACTTCCTGCCGGCTGCACTGATCGATGGACTGCGTCGCAGCGGTCGCGTGCGCGTGCCGATGACCACCGTGGTGACGGACCTCGATGTGCATGGCCTGTGGCTGGACGGACGCGCCGACCGCTGGTGCGTGGCGGGCGAGGAGGCGGAGAGGATCATCTGCCGCGAGGGGGTGGAACCATCCACCGTCCGCGTGACGGGCATCCCGATCACGCGCGCCTTCGAGTCGCTGCCTTCGCGCGAGGCTGCGCGCGCGATGCTGGGCGTTCCCTCCCACCGTCCGCTGGTGCTGTTCAGCACGGGTGGCTGCTGCCTGGGACCCGTGGAGCAGACCTTCGGTCTGCTTCAGGAGCTGCGCGACGTGGCCACCGTGGTGGCGATCTGCGGCCACAGCGAGCACGCGCGCAAGCGTCTGCAGGCGATGGTGCCGAACGCGGCCCGCAACGACATGCGCGTGATCGGCTTCACCTCCGAGATGCATGCGTGGATGGCGGCGGCGGACCTGATCGTCGGCAAGCCTGGCGGCCTCACCAGCAGCGAAGCGCGTGCCGCGGGACTTCCCATGGTCGCGATTCACGCGATCCCGGGACAAGAGGAGCGGAATCTGGCCCATCTGCTCGAGTGGGGCGCGGCCATCGCCTGCCTCACGCCTTCCACGCTTCCGTGGCGCATTCGCTCGCTGCTTGCGGACAGTGCGCGCATGCACCGCATGCGATGCGCCGCGCTCGCCTCGGCGCGACCATCGGCCGCTCGCATGGTGGCCGAGACGGTGATCGAGACCACGCACGCACACGAGGCGATCACGACGACGCAGGGCGTACACTCGCCTGCATGCGCGGCCTAGTCTTCACCGAATTCATCGCGTTGGTCGAGGAGAAGTTCGGTCTTCGCATGGCCGACGAGCTGCTGTCACAGCCCGGCCTGACGGATGGCGGCGCCTACACCAGCGTGGGCAACTACAGCCATCGCGAGATGCTGACCCTGGTGGTGGGCCTGGCCGAGCGCACCGGCCTGCCGGTGCCCGACCTGTGCAAGGTGTTCGGCGAGTGGCTGTTCCCGAAGCTGGCCACGAACTTCGACTTCGCGGTGAAGCCCTACACAAACGCGTTCGACTTCCTGCGCTCGCTCGATGGCGTGATTCATGTCGAGGTTCGCAAGCTGTATCCCGAGGCGCAGTTGCCGCATGTGCCCGTGACCCGCGTGGACGAACACGAACTGGTGATGGAGTATCGCTCCGAGCGGCCGTTCGCCGACGTGGCGGAGGGCCTGCTGCGCGGCTGCCTGGCGTGGTTCGGTGAACGCGCGTCGCTGCACCGCGAGGCCCTGCAGCCCGATGGCGCACACGCCGCGCGCTTCACGATCACGCGAAGCGGGGTCGCGCCATGAGCCGCGAGGAGATGGACATGCTGCAGCGCCGCGCCGAGCGCGACCGTCGCGCGCGCGAGCAGGCCGAGCGACTGCTGGAGGAGAAGTCGCGCGAGCTGTACGACACCAACGAGCGACTGCGACTTGCCACCCGAGGGCGTCTGGAGGCGTTGAGTCGCGTGGGCGAGGACCTGAGCCAGCTGCAGGACCTGGATCTGCTGATGAGCCGCATCCTTTCCGAGGCGCGCACGCTCACCAGCGCCGAGGCGGGCTCGGTGTTCCTGGTCGAGGGGCCGACCCTGGTGTGCGCGTACAGCCAGAACGA
>RFQW01000262.1 GCA_009924765.1 Planctomycetota bacterium
CCACGGCGTGGCCGCCAGGCCCGGCCACTTTCGACCCTCGGCACGCAACCACACCCGCTCGAGCGAGTCGATGGGGCCGAAGATGGCCTCGAAATTCTCCTCGCGCTTGGAGGGCGTCGCATACGCGCCCTGCTTCAACGCCTCGAGATACAGACGCAACTCGGACGGTCGTGAGCGCGCCAGCCACATGGTGAAGATGCAGGACTGGCCGTAGAAATCCTTCAACTCGCCTTCCTGGCTGTTGGTGCCGGACACGTAGCGGTCCTTGCTCACCAGAACGCGCAGCGGAATCAGGCGATCACCCTGCACGGCCTCGGTCATCGCGGCGCGCCGCTTCGGGTTGTCGCTCTGGAATCCAAGATCGGCATCCGTGGTGTCGGAAGCCTCGAAGCCGGTGGCCAGACCTTCCGCAAGCCAGAGCGGATACGTGACGCCCCGCTTCTGCACGCCACTGTGGAAGAACAGCTGGTGCGCCGCCTCGTGCGTGACCGTTCCGGCGAAGCTGTCGGTGGCGGCGCTTGCGATCTCGTGCTTCTGTGCCTGAATCTGCTGGTTGATGCGCGCGGCCTGACCGCCGACACCACCCGCATCCAGGGCGCCCGCACCTGCACCGCGCGCCTGCTGCGCCACGCGCTGCTCGTTGTTCTTCAGCTTTCCCATGGCCTGCTTCACGGTGTCGTTGCTCATGGCGTCGAACATGACGAGCCGGTCCACCGTGGGGCTGTAGTAGCCGGCCGCCCAGCTGTTCTGCATGCCGTCCTGCGACTTGGCGAACGCGGCGAAGTCGCTCTTCTCGCGGAACAGCACCGCCACCAGCTTGTGATTCGGCTGGCTCGCCTGCAGCTGCATGGCGTCGCAGTTGGCGTAGAAACTCTTCAGCGTGGACTCGAGCAGCTGCGTCACATGCTGCGCGTGATCGAGCGGCGCATCGGACAGCAGCACGTAATGCTCGCTCTCGGTGCGGCTGAGCTGCGGAACCGCCTTCTGGGTGCGCTCGAGCGCCTCGCTCGCGGACGGCACGCTCGGTGCGGGGGTGTCGGCCGCCTGTGCCATCAGACACAGGCCGAGCATCAGGATGGCGGAATGGGTGCGCATGGTGTGTGGGCTCCGTTACACTCGGAATGGTACGCACGCAGCCCCGAGGATCGCATGCCCCACTCGATCGACCGCAAGACCGCCTTCACGCACATCTGGACCGCTCGCGGGCACCTGATCGCCCGCGTCCTGACGCCCAATGTGGGCCAGCGCGAGGTGGCCATCGTGACCAGCGAGATCGGTGACGCCATCACCGAGCTGCAGGCCGAGGGCAAGGGGCGCGCCATGGTGCTGGACCTGAGCGATGTGCGCATGCTGAGCAGCATGGGCCTTGGCATGTGCGTGGATCTGAAGAACCAGGCGGATCGCGCGAAGATGCGCCCCCTGCTGTTCGGCGTGAGCACCACCCTGCTGGAACTGCTGAAACTGATGCGTGTGGACCGTCTGTACACCGTGGTGGCGGACCAGTCCGCCCTGGATCGCCAGCTGGCCTGAATTCCCCGCAGAACGCGATTGGCCTGCCGGGGTCGCCTGCCCTACCATCCCCGGCCTATGGGTCTTGAATCCGCTCTTCCCGCCGACAGTGTCCTCTCCACGCAGTTGAACCGTGTGGTGAACTGGGCCCGCCGCTCCAGCGTGTGGCCCATGCCCTTCGCAACCGCCTGCTGCGGCATCGAGCTGATGGCCACCGCCTGCAGTCGATTCGACCTGGCGCGATTCGGTGCCGAGGTGATGCGCTTCAGCCCCCGCCAGTCCGATCTGCTGATCGTGGCCGGTCGCGTGAGCGTGAAGACCCTTCCCGTGCTGCAGCGCATCTACATGCAGATGACCGAACCCAAGTGGGTGATCAGCATGGGCGCCTGCGCAAGCACCGGCGGCGTGTTCGACACCTATGGCGTGGTGCAGGGCGTGGACCAGTTCATTCCGGTCGACGTGTACGTGCCCGGCTGCCCGCCGCGACCCGAGATGCTGATCGAGGGCATCATGGCCATCCAGCGCATCATCGACGCGGACAACATTCCGCGTGACCCCGATGGCAAGCGCCTGCCGCTGAACATCGCGGTGAGCCCCAACTACGAGCCCCGGCCCATGCCGGTGCCCGTGACGGTGGGCGCTTCGTGAGTCCGGCGGCCACCCAGGCCGCCGCGAAGTCTGCGCAGCCCAAGACAAACGACTGGCCGGGGCTGGCCCTGCGATCGATCGTTGTGGCAGCTGCGGCGTGTGCCGGCGCGTGGCTTTCCCTGACGGGCCTGCGCACGCCGGCACCACGCCCGGCGATCGCCACCGAATTCTCCGCCGTTCGCGCCGCCGACAGGGCCCGTGCCCTGCTCGGTGATCAGCCGCGGCCCGTGGGCAGCACCGCCAACGCGGCAGCCGTGGAACGACTGGCGAGCTGGCTGCGCGCCCGCAAGATGGAAGTGGAAGTGCAGGAAGCGACGGTGCGCGCAGGTGGACGCAACGTGATGCTGCGCAACATCATCGCGCGTCGAACGGGCGCACTTCCGGGCAAGGCCGTGATGATCGTGGCGCACCATGACACCGTTGCCGCATCCCCGGGAGCGGGCGACGATGGCATGGGTGTGGCGATCGCGCTGGAGGTGGCCGACGCGCTGAATGTGGATCCATGGAAGGGTCGCGATGTGATCGTGCTGCTGACCGACGGCGAGGAGGCTGGCCTGCTCGGCGCGAAGCACTTCGCGGAGAATCATCGGTGGATGGCGGATGTGGGCTGCGTGCTGAACATCGACCATCGCGGCAATGCAGGTCCCTGCCTGCTGTACGAGACGGGGCCGGACACCGCCCGAGTGCTCGAGCCCGTCGCACCGCTGCTGGGGCCGGTGGTTGCGAACAGCACCTTCGCGGAGATCTCCCGGCACATGCCCAACACCACGGACTTCCGCGTGTTCCGCGAACGCGGTGTGCCTGGCCTGAACTTCGCCGTGGATGACGGGTTTGCCCACTATCACCAGCCCTCCGACACCTGGGCCAACGCCGACCTGTCGTCGCTGCAGCACCAGGGCGACATGGTGCTGCCCGCCATGCATGCGCTGAGCACGGCCAAGGAGGATCGGCACAAGATCGAGGGCGACGCCGTGTTCCTGGATGTGGCTGGTGCGTTCCTTGCTTGGTGGCCGGCCCGTGCGGGCGTGGTGGCCGGGATCGCCTGCACGCTTGTCACCTGCGCACTCGGATGGCTGGGCGCGCGCCGCAACAACATGCCGAAACCGATGCTTGCTTCGGGATTCGCGGCCTCGATGGTGCGGGCCATCGTCGCCAGCGGCTTCACCTGGCTGACCCTGTGGGCGCTGGCGCGCGGAGGCGCCTTCGGCATGGAGGCCGCCACCGCAGCGATGCCCGACGCGAGCATGTTTGCCCGCTATCGC
>RFQW01000263.1 GCA_009924765.1 Planctomycetota bacterium
AGGAGAAGGTTGAATTCCTGACCAGCGATGCCGGCAAGGCGACGCTGCGAACCATCCTGAAGCACCACATCGTGGCCCAGTCGCTCGACAGCCCCGCCGTGCTTGGGCGTCGCGGTCTGAAGGCGCTGTCGGGTCAGACGCTCGAAGTGGATCCTGCCGCGCTCACCGTGGACGGCGCGCGTCTGGTCGTCACCGATGTCGCCTTCGATGGCGGGGTGGTGCACGTGATCGACGCGGTGATGCTGCCCGAGCTTCGGACGATCGAGGAGATCGTTGCCGCGGATGAACGCTTCGCGACCCTGCGCACCGCGCTCGCCGCAGCGGGCCTGGGTGCGCAGCTCGGCAAGGCCAACCCCGGTCCATGGACGTTGCTCGCGCCATCCAATGAGGCATTCGGCGCGATACCGGCGGAATCGCTCAAGGCCCTTCTCGCGGACAAGCCTGCGCTCACCGCCGTGCTGGCGGGGCACGTGCTTCCGACGGCGATTCGACGCGAGGAGATGCTGTCGCAGGGTTCGGCTCGCACCCTGGCGGGTGATGGAACGGTCACCTTCGCGCTGGAATCGGGCGCGATCACCGTGGATGGAGTGCGCATCGAGGTCGCCGACATCGAGACTGCCAACGGCGTGATTCACCTGATCGGTGGCGTGCTGCCCGCAAGACCATCAGCGCCTGTCGCGAAGGGTGCGCCACTCGCCGCGCCGCAGCGCGCCGCTGCCATCCTGGAACTGGCGATCGAGCGAGGTGTGCCGCGCTTCAACGCGGGTGATGCCGCCTCGTGCGCCGCGCTGTATGAACTCGCCGTGGCGTCGGTGGTGCTGCTGGGACAGGACGCGGTCGACCCGGAAATCCTGGCCGAACTCACCCATGCACTCGAGCAAGGTGCGGCCAATCCGGATGCGTCAGAGCGGGCGTGGCTGCTCCGACGAGCCATGGACCGAGCGCTTGAAACGATGCGGTGACGGCGTTCGGCGCGCTGGCCGCCGCATCACACGGCGCGCGCATGGCAGCAAGCGTGTTCGATCACTGGCGCAGCGACGCCATGTCGATCACGAAGCGGTACTTCACGTCGCTCTTCAGCATGCGCTCGTAGGCCTGATTGATCTGGTCGATGCGGATCAGCTCGATGTCGCAGGTGATGTCGTGCTTGCCGCAGAAGTCGAGCATTTCCTGCGTTTCTGCAACGCCGCCGATCAGCGAGCCGGTCAGGATGCGGCGCGGCATGAACAGGCTGAAGGAGCTGATCTGCTGCGGCTTCGGCGGCGCGCCAACCATCACCATGGTGGCGTCCAGCTTGAGCAGCGCCATGTACGGATCCAGCGCGTGATCGGCGCTGACCGTGTCCACGATCAGGTCGAGACTGCAGGCATGCTTGGCCATGGCGGCGGCATCCGTGGACAGCACCACCTCGTGCGCGCCGAGTCGCAGGCCGTCCGCCGCCTTGCTTGCCGATGTGGTGAACAGCACGGTGTGCGCGCCCAGCGCGCGCGCGAACTTCACGCCCATGTGGCCCAGACCGCCAAGACCCACGATGCCAACCTTCTTGCCGGGGCCTGCGCCCCACTTGCGAAGCGGCGACCACGGCGTGATGCCCGCGCACAGCAGCGGGGCGGCCTTGGCCGGATCGAGGTTCGTGGGCACCTTCAGCGTGAAGGCCTCATCGACGACCACCTTCTCGGAGTAGCCACCGAAGGTCATGCCGCCCATGTGCTTGTCGGGCGAGTTGTAGGTGAAGGTGACGCCGTTGGTGCAGAACTGCTCCAGTCCGCGTGCGCAGTGGTTGCAGGTGCGGCAGGCATCCACCATGCAGCCGACCGCAGCCAGATCACCGGCCTTGAAGCGCGTGACCTTGGCGCCAACGCGCGAGACGCGACCAAGGATCTCGTGGCCCGGCACCACCGGGAACACCGACCCGCCCCATTCGCCTCCCTCGCGCGGTGTGCAGGTCGCTGTGGCACACGCCGCAGTACAGGATGTCGATCTCCACGTCGGTGGCCAGCGGCGCGCGGCGCTCGATGGTGTGCGGGGCGAGCGGGGTGGTGGCGGACTGTGCTGCGTAGGCCTTGGTGGTCATCTGCTTCTGCTTGAATGGGTTGCTGGACGGCGCGTGGTGGCGCGGGGCGGCAGGATAGGCAAGCGTGCAATTGTCAGGGCGTTGGCTGGGTCCACGCGGGCAGCGCGAAAACCCACAGACAGGTGGATTCGTCGCCCTGCATGTCGTTGTCGCTGGCAACCACCAGCGTTCGGCGTCCATCCGGAAGGGTGGGCCCGAAGCACAGCCCCTCGATCTTCTCGGGGGTTCTTGTCACGCCTGATGCAGGATCGGCCAGATCCACCAGCAGCCGCTTGGACACGGGTCGCACACCCTCGGGCAGATCGTTGGAAGGCAGCGACGCCATGCCTGACACGTCGGTCGCGTTCGATGCATCGATGGCGTAGATGCGGCGGAACTTGGCGGCCGGCCCGTCGCGTTCGATCACGAGGAAGCGCTGCTCATCCAGCGCCAGCAGTTCGTTCAAGCCATACGCGGGGCTTTCGAGTGGATACACCACCTGACGCATCGTTGTGGCGCCGGGCGCCGAACCCAGGCACAGCATGCGAACGTTGCGGCCCGCGCGCTTGCCCTTGGCATTCAGCGCGCCGTCCTGCAGCAGCGGGCTCTGCGGAATCGTCCACACCACGCCCTTGGGCGTGATCGCCATGCCTTCGAGGCCGCGGTTGGGCTGGCGACCCGAGGTGTTGGCGGGGGGCATCTCGGCGGCCTCGTCCGCGCCGGGGCGCTGGCAGCGGAACATCGGCGGAATGGGCCATGTTCGCACGAACGCTCCGCGCGGATCGAATTCCAGCACGGCCGGCATGTACTCCTCGGACACCAGCACGTTGCCTGAGGGCAGCTGCCGGATCGCTTCGGGATCGAGTCGGTTGGACACCACCTCGCCGTTGGGCAGCGTGAAGGTTCCAAGTTCGGAGCTGAGACCGATGAATGGCTTGCCGTCCGGACGCTTCAGTGTGTCGGTTGCATCATGGGTGATCTGCACCGGTTTCGCGTTGGCCGGATCCACACGCAGCGTCATGCGCTGGAAGCGGCAATGGAAGGGTGCGGCGCCATCGGCAGGGCCGCGGTCGTTCACCGCCAGCAGATGGGCGCCGCCCGGAAACGTGTCCACGCAATCGAGGCCCGAACCCATGCTGCCCAGACGCGCGTGGGGAACGCCGGGATGCACTTCACCGGCAAGACCGCTGCGATCGGTTGCATCACCCGCGATCGTGGCGCTGCCGATGCGTGCGCATGCCTCGGGCGCGGGCTGGGTGGTGTCGACGGCGCATGCCAGGCCTGCAGCCAGAACCAGTGCGGTGGAAGCGAAGCATTGCATCGAAGCGAAAAAGGTAGCCGAAGTGTGCGCAGGATCCTTGGGGCA
>RFQW01000264.1 GCA_009924765.1 Planctomycetota bacterium
GTTCTCGAACACGCGCACGGTCTCTTCGAGGCGGATGCCCACCACGACATCCGCCGCTCCATCGTCATTCACGTCACCAGTCGCCAGGCACGAGGGCGCCGACGGCAGGGCCTTCAGAACGCTGGTGCCGCCCAGATTGCCCGTGCCGTCGTTCAGCAGCACCTGCAGCAGGCCCTGATTGGAACCGTAGGAGATCGCCAGCGCAAGATCGTCAAACCCGTCGCGATTCAGGTCCAGCGTGGCCGCGGCGACCGCGGTGCCGTTGAACGTGGTCGCGGAACCGCTGGTGATCTGGCCACCCGTGGGCAGGTCGATCAGTCGCAGCGTGAGCACGGTGCGGCCGTTCACGTCCTCCGGCAGCAGCGTGAGAAACTTGCCCGCGGGCGCAGGCACGTTGCTGGTCAGCACATCGAAGGATCCAAACGCCGCGCCGCAGCTCATGACCGCCATGTCGGGCATGTCCGATGGCAGCGACGGCCTGGGCGCGAACTGCACGACCATGGTGCCTGCGAGCACCGCGGCGCTCTGCACGTGGATGGGATGCGTCTCGAAGGGCGCCGACGCGCTGGACGACACCGGCACGTACAGCGCCGACGTGGCGCGCGAGGTGAAGTCGTGCGCCTGCGCCGCGCAGTCGCTGCCCACCGAACCGTACTCGCCGAGATCCACCGAACTCTGCGCGCCAGGCACGCGCACGCCGCCATCGGTCCACTGCCACACGCGCATCTCGCTCCACGGGCTGGCGTTCACGCGCGGGCTGGCGATGCCGGATCCACCGGGATTGCCGCAGCCACTGTCTGCCGCGTTCGCAACCGCGTAGAACGCGTCCCACTTGCCGGACACGGCCTCGAAATTCCCGTCCGTCGGGAACGGGTCGTAGGCCAGATAGCCCCATCCCGCGACCGTGCCATCCGCGCGCAGCGCGACCGAGGCGATCGAACCCGCCGCGATACCCGTGCACACGCCGAGGTCGGCGGGAACGCTGCACTCTGCATAGGTGTTCCAGCCCCACGCACGCACACGACCATCGGCCTGCAGCGCCAGCGAGTGGTATCCACCCACCGCCACCTCGGTGCACGGCCCCATATCCGCGGGCTTGATCACGCACGACGGATCATCCACGGAACCGCCCGCCTGCCCCTCGAAGTCGCGTCCCCATCCACGCACGTCGCCATCGGTCTCGATCGCGAGCGTGTGCTCCGCACCAGCGGCCACGCGCAGGCACGGCCCCAGATCGGACGGCATCACGTCGCCGTACCAGGTCAGGTCCAAGCCCCAGCGACGCAGCGTGCCGTCGGCTTGGATGGCGTAGGAGAAGCTGTTGCTCGCCGACACGCGGGTGCACGCGCCCAGATCGAGCGGCACATCGCACTGACCCCAGCGATTGTCGCCCCACGCAACCACCTGCCCGTCGTTGCGGATCGCGAGCGTGTGGGTGAAGCCAGCGTCCACATCGATGCATGGCGGCAGGTTCGTCGGCTTCTGCACATCGCCTCCCACGCCCAGCTGCCCGTAGGTGTTCACGCCCCATCCCTCCACGCTGCCATCGACGCGCAGGCCCACGAAGAACTCCGCGCCGGTGGCGATGCGCTTGAAGCGCCCGGCGCTTCGCGGCAACTCGCACTCCCCGAGCGTGTTGGTGCCCCAGGTGACCGGTGTGCCATCGGTGGTGATCACCATGGTGGTGTTGTCGCCCGCCGCGATCTTGACGACCGGCCCCAGATTCGCCGGCTTGCGCTTGCCGTTCACGCGGGGCCAGTCCGGCTCACCCTGGCACTGACCGAAGATGTTCAGTCCCCAGGCACGCACGCTTCCATCGGCGAGCAGCGCGACACTGTGACCGTTGCCGGCCGCGATGTCGACGCATGGGCCAAGATCCGCAGGAACGTCACACGATCCGGTGCTGGTGCCCCCGTAGGTGTGCGAATAGTTGTCGCCCCACGCGCGCACCGTGCCCCCCACCTCCAGCGCCAGCGAGAAGGCGAAGCCCGCCGCCACGCGCGTGCACGGACCCATGGCGAGCGGCCGCGCCGTGCAATCGGCATTCGGCGCCGGACCATCGCACTGACCGTAGTCGTTGGCGCCCCAGGCACGCACGCTTCCATCGGCGCGAACGGCAAGCGCATGCGCGACACCGCAGGCGATCCACTTGCACGCACCCAGATCCTCCGGCATAGCCTCAGTGCTGGAGCAGTTGCCACTTCCGTAGAAGCAATACTGGCGCACGATGCCATCGGTGCGCAGGCCCAGCAGGAATGTTTCGGTGGATGCTCCAAGCGCGAACGTCTCGTCGGCCCAAGGCTGCCGGGACTCTTGCCGCGCGTACGCCTCCAGATGGCCGTTCGGACGAAGCGCCAGGTTGTAGTAGCCCCAGCCACGGAACACCTCCCGGCAGGCACCCGGTGCCGACAGCGCTGGAGGCACCTGCGCGCCATAACCGATGACGCGCAGCGAACCGTCGGAGGTGAGCAGCGAGGTGTTGTCGAACACGCCGTTCGACGCGATGCTGATCACCGGCATCAACGAGGGTGGGCTCGGGAGCAGGTCAAGTCCGTAGCCCACCCGACCCCACGCAGCCAGCTGTCCGTCAGCCATCGCGATCGATGACGCGAGCACACACAGGAGTGCAGCCACCACGCCGCGGACACGCAACCGGCGCTCATGCTGGATCGACTGTTCGTTGGCGAGCCTGTTCTGCATCGTGTCGCGCTCCTGTTCAGCACGCGGCCTGCGTGCCGTTCACGCCAAGATATGGCGATACGCGCCCGATTCAAGCCAATTCCAGAGTTCGTCGGCGGAATCGTCCGGACACGCCCGCTGGCGCGCCGAAATCCGCGGGGCAGCGGTCAGGGACGCGTTGTCGCTGCGGGGCGCGTGCCGCTCCACCACCCCGACGGGTCCAGCGACAGCACCGGAATCGCGGCCCATGGTGGCACCGCAAGCACCGCGCTCTGACGCGTTCCAACGCCACCAGGCGAGCGCGCAACACCCAGTCGCAGCGGCGTTGCGGTGATGCGCTTGGCGCCCTTCACCGGCGCTGGTGGCGAGGCGGTGCACCATGCTTCGGGCAACTCGATCACGCATCGCCAGCGATCGGTGAAGCTGCCACGCGTGATGATGGGCTTGGGAAGTTCGCCTGCGCCATCGATCAGCGGCTCACCGTGTTCGCGCACGCGGATGCGCGCGATGCGCGTGCCCTCTCCCACCATCACCTCCAGTTCATCAAGCTCGGTGGTTGTTGGGCGCAGACACTCGGCGAAAACCTCCCAGCGACCGAAGCGCTTGCGCAGACTGGCCGTGGTGCGCCAGGCCTCGGGCGGCGCCACCACGGCACCGCGTTGCGCGTCGGCCAGACGCATGGATGGCAGCAGCACGCCAAGCGGAAAGCCGGGCGGCCGCGGCGTGAAACGCGC
>RFQW01000265.1 GCA_009924765.1 Planctomycetota bacterium
GCGCAGGTCGCGTGATTCGGCCACCTTGCCCTGCGGACGCGCTGCCCACACAATCGGCGCATGACCGCACGAATCCTCGCATGCATCGCCATGCTCGCGCTGCCGCTGCTCACGGGCTGCACGCGCAAGACCAGTGACCGCGACCTGATGTTCGTCTCCTCGTTCCAGGCGGTGGAGAAGATCAACGAGAAGCCCGGCATTCTCGACCGGAAGCTGCGCACGGCCTGGGTGGATCCGCGCACCACCGAGCTGTACGCCAAGGAGCACATCCCGGGCGCCATCTGCCTGCCGTTCCCGCGCATGCAGGCCGAGGCGGAGACCACGCTGAAGGGTTACGACCAGTTCATCGTGTACGACACCGACTGGGAGGACACCATCGGCAAGGCGGCCAGCAAGCGGCTGATGGAGCTGGGCTTCGACAACGTGTACACCCTCGAAGGTGGACTGAAGGCGTGGAAGCGCGACGGCAACAGCGTGGAGACCGGCGTGCCGGCACCGCAGCCCGGCAACTGACCGCGCACGACAACGCGTCATCAAACGAAACCGGCCCGCTCTCGCGAGCGGGCCGGCGTTGTTTCACGGTTGCACGCGGGGCTCACTCGAGCGCGGCGGCGCCCGACACGATCTCGGTGAGCTCGGTGGTGATGCGCGCCTGACGGGCGCGGTTGTAGCTGCGATTCAGCGTGCGGCCCAGGCCCGCGGCGTTGTCGGTGGCGCTCTTCATGGCCACCATGCGCATCACGTTCTCGCTCACGATCGCGTCGATGATGGCCTGGAACAGGCTCACCTTCAGCGTGCGCGGCAGCAGTTCGCCGAGCAGTTCCTGCGCGTTGGGCGTGAACTCGTACAGGCTGGCGCCACCCGCGGTGGGCGCACCCGCTTCGGCTGCCGCCATGTTCAGCGGCAGCAGCTGCAGCGTTTCGGGCACCTGACGGCTGTTGCTGACGAACTTCATGAACACCACGCGGCAGGCGTCGAAGCCGCCGGCGAGATAATCCTGGATCAGTCGGTTGGCCAGCACCTCCACCGCCTCGAACTGCGGCTTGTCGCCGAAGGCGTGACGCTGGGCGACGGCGATCTTCTGGAACTTGAAGAAGGCGATGGCCTTCTTGCCCACCACTTCCACCACCGGCTCGCGACCGGCCTCGCGCGCGGCCTTGATCGCCTTCATGGCGGTGCGCAGCACGTGGCCGTTGTAGGCGCCGCACAGTCCGCGGTCGCTGGCAACCACCAGGATGAGTTCCTTCTTGGCGGCCTTCTGCGGGGGCTGGCACAGCGGGTGCGACACGTCGCCGGCGCGGGCGGCCACCTCGGCCACCAGCTCGCGGATCCGCTCCATGTAGGGACGGCTCGCCTTCGCGCGGCTGAGGCTGGCGGTGAACTTCGCGGTGGCGATCATCTGCATCGTCTTGGTGATGCGACGGATGGTCCGCACTGCCACGATGCGCTTCTTGATCTCACGGATCTGTGCCATGGGGCCGAGATGGTAGCGGAATCCGCCACCACGCTCCACGCCCGCGAAGCCGCGGTTTGCGCCGAAAAGGCGCCGGGATCGCTCGGCGGCTCAGGGCAGCGTCAGGCCATCGAAACCCAGCCGCATGCCCGCCGGCAGCGTGGGATCGAAGTCCGCATGGCGGATGTCGTGGGTCATGTGCACGAACACGGTGCGCTCGGCCCCCACCGCGCGCGCGGCCTCCATGGCCTGCTCGCAGGTGAAGTGCGTGTCGTGCGGCCGCGGCCGCAGCATGTCCAGCACCAGCGTGCGCACCCCCCGCAGCATGGGCCAGCTTTCATCCGGAATGCGGTTCACGTCGGTGCAGTAGGCAAGCGGAAACAGCGGATCATCGGCGGGCCCATCGATCCGCCATCCCAGAATGGGCAGCTTGCCGTGCCACAGCGTGAAGGCGGTGGCGCGCAGGCCGTGCAGGTCCACCACATCGCCGTGCCGCACGCGGTGCGGCGACAGGTCCGCCACGAAACTGGCGTTCACGTTCTGCTCGCGGAACAGGATGTGCTGATACACGCGCTCGAGCTGCTCCCAGGTGGGCGCATGCCGTACACGGGAATGGCGCGACGCATGATGGCGTTGTAGCGGCGCACCTCGTCCAGACCGAACACATGATCCACATGCGCGTGCGTGAGCAGGATGGCATCGCAGCGATCCAGCTTCACGCGCAGGCTCTGCTCGCGGTGGTCGGGCGGCACATCAAGCAGCAGCGCGCGTCGCTCGCCGGCATCGCAGGTGAAGCGCAGCAGCGCGCCGGTGCGAAGGCGCCGGTCGCGCGGATCGTCACTGGTGCAGGTCGCGCAATCGCAGCCGATCACCGGAATGCCGGAACTGGTGCCAGTGCCGAGCAGCGTGAGTTCGGCGGGCGCGCGGCTCATGCGGTTGCAGCGATGCGGCGCAGCGGTTCGGCCAGCGCCGCAGCCACCTGCCCAGGGTCCGCCGCGCCACAGATGGCGGCACTCACCGCCACGCCGCGCACGCCCGCTTCCACCAGTGCCCCGATGGTGTCGGGCGTGATGCCGCCGATCGCCAGATGCGGCGTGCGCGGAAATCGTTCGATGTAGGCGCGCAGATACGCGGTGCCCGAAGGCGTGCGCTCGGGCTTCAGCGCGGTGCTGAACATGGCGCCCACGCCGCACAGGTCGGCTCCCGCCTCGATGGCGGCGGCGGCCTCCCCCATGTCGTGCGTGCTGGCGCCAAGCAGCAGGTCGGTGCCCGCGATGCGACGCGCCTCCATCAGCGGCAGGTCGCCGGTGCCCAGATGCACGCCATCGGCGCCGGCGGCCACCGCGATGTCCACGCGATCATTCACGACCACGCGCACGCCGCGCGGACGGGCCACCTCGATCACCTCGCGCACGCGGTGCAGCAGCGCGCGGCCTTCCATGTGCTTCTCGCGAACCTGCACCATGTCCACGCCGCCCTCGATCGCGGCCTGCAGCGTGTCGCGCCAGGCACGGCGGCAGAGCGATTCGGTGAGCAGCAGGCACAGGCGCGGCTGCATGCGGCGCGGCGAACCGAAGGCCAGCGTGGCGTCGCGCTCCAGGTCGTAGGCCTGGTAGCGCAGCGCCGCACATGCCGCGGCGAACTCCGCGTCGAGCAGCTTGCCGAATTCCTCCAGCGTGCGGAACGCCTCGATCGCGCGGCGCATGGCCGCCATGGCCACACCGCGCACGCCATCGCGATCGCCCTCGCGACCACCCAGCGTGTCGCGACCCGCATCGCCCGCTGCATCGCGATGCGCGATCAGTCGCCCAGCCGGCAGTCGCTCCATCGCGGTGCGCAGCGCGTGGCGCAGCGACTTCGCGCGCGCCAGCAGATCGCCGCGATCCAGCGCGAAGCGCAACGCATCTTCCAGCGTGCGAAG
>RFQW01000266.1 GCA_009924765.1 Planctomycetota bacterium
GTGGCCATCGAGAAGGGCCAGGCGCTCAGTCCAATCATTCGCGATTCGCGCAATTTCGCGCTGTGTCGCGTGAGCGACGGCGATCCGCTGATTGATCGCCTGTTCCAGGCGATGCCCGACCACGGACGCGATCCATTCCTTGGACTTCCGCACCTGAGCACGCCGTCGATGTGCCCCGTGCCGCTGCGCGCGGCATGGTGGCTGGACTGCGAGATGATCCGTCACCTCGACATCGAATCGGATCACGAGATGTACGTCGCGGGCGTGCACCATGCCGGAAAGCTGCAGACCGCCCCCGCCGTCGTGCGCACCGTCTCGCGCGCGCCCGGAAAGAAGGCGGGCCCCAAGCGTCCGCTGAAGAAACGCGCGCGCTGAGCGCCATCTACCATTCGGCCGTGCCACGCAATCCGTCGAACCTGCTCGACATGGACTATCGCCAGGAAGCGCGCCGCTTCGCGCGCCTGTCGCACGGAATCATCGATGCGCACGCGCACGTGAACGGTGCCAGGGCCTCGGTGCTGCTGCGCGAGGCCATGGATCTGTATGGCATCGACCGCATCTGGTCCATGACGGCGCTCGAGCAGGTGCCCGCCGTACGCGACGTGATGGGTGATCGACTGCAGCTGATCGCCGTGCCCGACTTCGCATCGAAGGATCGTCGACATGCGCACGGCGCGGGATTCCTGCAGCGCATCGAGGCCTATCACGCACTTGGCGCAGGCATCTGCAAGTTCTGGGCGGCACCGCGCATCGTGGATTTCGCGATCGAGCTTGGCGATCCAACCGCCCTGCGACTGGACTCGCCGGAACGCGTGGCGGCGATGGAGCTGGCATCGGGCCTTGGCATGTCTTTCATGACGCACGTGGCCGATCCGGACACCTGGTTCGCCACGCGCTATCGCGATGCCGCCGTGTACGGCACGAAACAGTCGCACTACATGCCACTCGAGCGCCTGCTCGACCGCTTCCAGGTGCCTTGGATCGCCGCACACCTCGGTGGATGGCCGGAGGATCTGTCCTTCCTGACAGGCCTGCTTGATCGACACCCAAACCTGCATCTCGATGCCAGTGCCACCAAGTGGATCGTGCGAGAGGTGTCCAAGCATGATCGCGCGCACGTGATCGACTTCCTGCAGCGCTTCCAGGGTCGCGTGCTGTTTGGCAGCGACATCGTGACCACCGACGACCACCTGACGCACGCCGAAGGCAAGACCGAGATGGCCGCCAAGGCCAGCGCACCCGAAGATGCCTTCGATCTGTACGCCAGCCGGTACTGGGCGCTGCGCATGCTGTGGGAAAGCGATCATGAAGGCCCCAGTCCCATCGCGGATCCTGATCTGGCCATGGTGTGGCCGGAGCGCCATGGACCACTGGATGCACCCGCACTGCGAGGCAAGCGCCTGCCAGCCGAGGTGCTGCGTTCGCTCTATGCCGGCGCTGCGGAGCGATTCGATTCGCTCACACGCGCGCGCGCGGCGATGTCATCGAACATGCGCGCGAAGGCCTGACGACGGTCCTGACCCGCGTAGCGCGCGCGTGCGGCCGTGGACAGATCGCGACAGCGCGCGGGATCGCGCGAGAGTTCCAGCAATGCGGCGCCGATGCGGTTGCGCCCCTCGGCGACCAACCCATCCACATTCGGCTCCACCACGCTTGCGGCCAGCGAGCCAAACGCGGCCACCAGCGGCGCATGCAGACCCGACGCCACCGCTGGATCGAGCGCCGTGGCATCGTCGCACGCACCCCGCAAGGAGAGCCATGCATCCACCATGGGTGCCACCGAGGCGGGATCGCGCACCGCATCCACGAAGTGCACCGCATCGCGAAGCCCGATCGACCGCGCGAACACCTGCATGGGTCCGGCGAGACCGGCATCCGGGGCCAGCACCAGGTGCGCATCCACGCCCGTCATGCGCACGCGACCCACGGCATGGAATGCACCCAGCGCATCACCCGCATCCGAGCCCGCCGGAAGCAGTCCAGCCACGAACGCGGCATCGGGCACGCCCCACTGCTTCCGCTGCGCGGCGCGGCGCGAACCATCGTGATCAGGCTCGGCCATGCACGGCGATGGCACCTGCGCAACGCGAAGTCGCATGGGCGGCCACCCCGCGGTGGACAACTGATCGGCCACCGCATCACCCAGGCAGATCACCTCGGCATCGAAGGGAATCGAGCGCAGCGGCGGCACCGCATCCAGCACCAGCCATCGCTCGGCGGCGTCACGCGCCTGGGCGGCCACCGCCGCGGCGCGCGCACCCCATGCGATCACGACACGCGCCTGCACCCCATCGCACAGCCGCTCCAGCGAGCGCGCGGCCAGCGCGACGGAACCACCGGAGAATGGGATGCGGAACGCCGCACCATGTGCCGAAGCCCCCAGCGCCACGACCTGACCGCCACCGCCGTGCTGTGCCGCCATGCGCGACAGCCAGCCCGACGCAGCGGGGCCCTCGGGATCCACGATGTGCAGCAGTGCGGACATCGGGCTCACTTGCGAACGCCGATGCCCTTGCCCAGCTCGTTCTTCTCGTGCTTGTAGAACAGCTTGGCGATGCGGTTGCCGAGTTCGGTGGCGGTCAAGTCCTCGATCTGCCGGCGACCGGGCGAGGTGTTGTACATGTCCATGCTCAGTTCGCGCATCTGCGTGAAAACTTCGCGGCCCGGATCCTCGGGGTCGGACGGGAACAACCGGGTGCGATTGGTGACATCGATCACCTTCACCACGGCCGAGGCGTGCGGAATGGGCGTGCCGCCCGGCTCCGCAAGCTCGAACTTGCCCATGCGCACGTAGATCACCACCTCGGCGCCCACCTTCTCGCCGATCTCGCTGATGGCGGTGAGCTTCGACACGCTGTCATCCTTGCGCGCCACCGCCACCGCATCACGCGTGGCGATGGTTTCGGTGACCAGCTTGTTCTCCATCAGGTCGCCGGCCACCTTGTCGCCGATCATCGATCGCAGCTGGGTGCGCGTGAGCGAGTTCTTCTGGTCGTCCACGAACACCACCGTCTTGCGATCAGGCAGCGTGAACTGCGCGTCGTTCGATGGCGGTCCCTCCAGGATGTACATGGCGGGCGTGGCGATGTTGCATGCACCAACCAAAAGCGTCACCGCCAGCAGCAGGATGTTCGGGAGTCGGCTCACTTGCGGATGTCCGGATACTTGTCCTCGATGTGGTCGTAGAACACCCACGCCACGTTTCGAACGAACGTGGACAGCAGGCCGTTCTGGATCAGCGTCTCGTTCAGCTGCTCGCGCGAGGTGGCCTCGGGATTCGGCGGGAACTTGCCCGTCACGTTCCACTCGTCGACCATCTGGTC
>RFQW01000267.1 GCA_009924765.1 Planctomycetota bacterium
CCATCGCCAGCGTGCGGGTTCGCGCGTGGTTCGTGCGGATCGACACCGCGATGATCGCGCCCACGATCGCGGTCCAGCCGAACACGATCGCATCCATCAGCGCCAGCCGCGCGGGTGGCCACGGCGTGGCGAGTCGAAGCGGCCAGAGCACCACATGAAACAGCGCCAGCAGCACCGCGAGGTCCATCACCACGCGGAACACGGGCCATCGTTCACGCGGGCCACTCAGTCGCAGCAGTGGCCATCCGGCGCACAGTCCCACGGCCACGCACGCCAGCAGCAATCGAACGCCGGGTGCGTAGCTGGCCAGCGACGGATGCACGGGTGGTCGCAGTCCGATGCACAGCACCCACGATCCAAAGAACCAGATGGAGGCCAGGATCACCAGCCCGCGGGGCATCGACATGACTGCAGCCTAGCGGTCAGCGAACGGTGGCGTAGTCGCTGAGCAGATCGAGTTGGTCCTCGCAGCCCGCATCGATGCGACCGTAGTGGTCGTTCAGCCAGCCGAGGTATTCCAGCTTCTGGCGCGCAGGCACTTCGGCGGCGCCTTCGCGACCCGGCGCGCGGCCCCACTTCACCGTGCATCCGCGGGAAGTCTTCATGCGCAGGCAGCCGTCCTTGGCCGTCTCGCCGAGTTCGATCCAGGCGACCTGGCTTCGCCACGGACGCTCGTCGATCAGGCGGGCGAGCGCCATCGCCGAGCCCATGTCCTCGCCGGGCCACGGCGTGCCATAGGTGATGGGGCGAGCCTGCGTCACGCCTTCGATGCGGATGAAGCCGCGCGGCGCCGTGCCCGGGCGGTAGCAGCGGGGGAGCAGGCGGCCTTGCGTGTCGACCAGATGGTCGTAGCCACCTTCGCGAACCACGGCGAAGGGAATGGCCCAAGTCGCTTCCACGGTCACCTCATCGTCGCCACTGCGGCGCACCTGCGTCACCTCTTCGAACCAGCCGGTGTTCATCAGGGCATCCTTCGCCGCCGACAGTCCGGTGCGGTCCATGGGCGAACCACGCATGTGCTCGCCGACCGTGTCAGCCAGTGGGCCCAGCTCGCCGTCGTTCATCCACGCCGGACGGTTCTCGAATCGCACGCGAAGCGGCGCATCGGAGCGGCTTGCCAGCGCCTCGGCCCGCAGCACGGGTACGCCCATGCCAAGGGCCAGCGCTGCGCCAATGAGTGTGGCGGCCCACGCGCCGGCCACCAGGGCAGGGCGCATGGCCGTCCATCGTGCGTTGAGGGAGGTGCCGGACTTGGATGCCTTGGTACGACGTCGAGCCATGATCAGGCACTATCGGCGCAGGCGATCCGGAAAATGGAATTTCGAGCGAAGTGGTTGATGTGCGGGTCCAGATTCAGCTCGCGAGGGTCGCCGTCGCGCCTCGCGCCAAGGCTCGCTCCGCCATGCCGCGCACCAGCATCTCCATGGAAATGCCCGCATGGCGCGCCGCCTTTGGCACCAGGGAGTGGTCGGTGAAGCCGGGCATGGTGTTCGCTTCCAGGAACCACGGCCCGCGTGCATCCAACATGAAATCCATGCGCGCCACATCCCGCAGGCCCAGGCGGTTCCATGCGGCGCGCGCATGGCGGCGGATCGCATCTTCAACGCCGGCAGGCAGTTCGGGATCAAGCAGATACTCGGTGTCGTCGCGGCGGTACTTCGCCTCGAAGTCGTACAGGCCCGACTTCGGGCGCACCTCGATCAGGGGCAGTTCGCGGTCCGGCAGCATGCCGATGGTCAGCTCGCGGCCGCGGATGAAGGACTCCGCCAGCAGCACCGGGCGGCGGGGCAGCAGCTCCGCGAGTCCGCGCTGCACCTCCTCCGGGGTCTGGCACACGCGCAGATCCACGCTGCTGCCTTCATCGCAGGGCTTCAGCACCAGCGGCGGCTGCAGGGTCAGGTTGTCGCCCGCTCGGATCACCTGCGAGGCCGGCGTGGGCACGCCCACTTCGGCCACCGCGCGCTTGCTCAGCGGCTTGTCCATGGCCAGGCGCGCGGCGGCGGCTTCGCAGCCCACATAGGGGCGGCCGTCCTGTGCCAGCAGTTCCTGCATGCCGCCGCCTTCGCCCCACGGTCCGTGCAGCACCGGGAACACCACGTCGCCCGACATGGCGCGCAACTCGGCCAGCGTGGGGCGATCGATGGTCACCTCGTTCACGTCCACGCCGGCGCGACGCAGCGCGGCCGCAACCTGGCCGCCGCTCATCAGGCTCACCTCGCGCTCGGCATCCGGTCCGCCCTTCAGCAACAGCACCTTCATTGCATCGCTCCTGCGCGGTCACCGCGCCGCCAGAACACCACCTCGGTCTGCAGCGTCACCTGCTGCGACTGCTGCACCTGCGCCACCACGCGTTCCACCAGACGCATCACGTCGTTGGCGTGACCGCCGGCCTTGTCCACGCAGATGAAGTTGGCATGCGCCGGGCTGACCGACGCCGAGCCCGCCGTGAGGCCCTTCAGCCCGCTTCGATCGATCAGCATGCCGGCGCTCACGCGCTCGCCGCTCGGCAGGGTGGGGTTGCGGAACATGCAGCCCGCGCTGTTCTCCGCCATCGGCTGCGTGGACTTCTTGTACTTCATGATCTCCACCACGCGGTCGCGCAGCGCCGCCTTGTCGCCCGATTGCAGGCGGAAAAGCGCTGACAGCACCAGTCCCTGCGGCAGATCGTTGTGCCTGTAGTCGAAGTGGATCGCCGTGCGCTCGTGGGTGGTCGCGCGCCCGTGTGCATCCATCATGGTCACGCGTTCCACCACATCGCCGATCGCGCCGTAGCGGCCGCCCGCGTTCATGCGCACCGCGCCGCCCACGCTTGCAGGAATGCCGGCCATGGGCTCGAGGCCGCCAAGGCCCTCGCGCACCGACTCGTGCATCACGCGCGCCATGTCGCTGCCGCCGCCGGCCTGCACCAGTTCGGCATCGCCGTGCGCGCGAATCTGCCAGCCGCTGAAGCAGGGCTGGTCCAGCTTCAGCACCACGCCATCCACGCCCTCGTCGCTCACCAGCAGATTGGCGCCCTGACCCAGCACGCGCACCGGAATGTCGGCTTCGGCGCAGCGGCGAAGCAGCGTGGACAGTGCCGCCTCCGAGCGCGGCTGCACCAGCGCGTCGCATCCACCGCCCACGCCGAACCAGGTGTGCTTCGCAAGCGGCGCGGACAGCGTCACCTGCGCGTCAAGGTCTTCGCAGATCCGTTCGATCGGCGCGGCCATCGTTTCACACGCCATGGGTTGGCGCGCCTCCGCTCACCAGATTGTGGGCCACCTTCCACACGGGCCCGGCGCCCATGGTCACCACCACGTCGCCTGGTTGCAGGC
>RFQW01000268.1 GCA_009924765.1 Planctomycetota bacterium
CGGCGCAACCGCGTCCGATACGTACCCCCGTCCCCTGTATCGGACCCGTCAGTGGACGTCGTTGGCGGCGAGCCAGCGCTCGCAGTCGATCGCGGCCTGACAGCCCATGCCCGCGGCGGTGATCGCCTGGCGATAGGTCTGGTCGGCCAGATCGCCCGCGGCGAACACGCCCTCGAGGTTGGTCTGGCTGCCGCGCGTGCGCAGCACCACATAGCCCTTCTCGTCCAGTTCAACGCCGCTGCCCTGCAGGAACTTCGTGGCCGGCGAGTGGCCGATCGCGATGAACAGGCCGCGCACCTCCAGGGTGCGCGTGGCTCCGGTCTTCAGGTTCTTCACCACCACCGACTGCAGCGTGTCCTGCCCCACCACGTCCTCGACGGCGCTGTCCCACACCATCTCCACCTTGGGATTGCCCAGCACGCGATCCTGCATGCTCTTGCTGGCGCGCAGCGAGTCGCGGCGATGGATCACGTACACCTTGCTCGCGAACTTGGTGAGGTAGCTGGTCTCCTCCATCGCGGTGTCGCCACCGCCCACCACCGCCAGCGCCTGATTGCGATAGGCGGGCAGCGCGCCGTCGCACACCGCGCACGCGCTCACGCCGCCGCCGTTCTGCGCAAGCCGCAGCTCGTTCGGGTGCCCCAGCCAGTTCGCCGTGGCGCCCGTGCTGATGATCACCGAATGCGCCTGCACCTTCTTGCCGTCCGAGTCGGTCAGCGTGAAGGGGCGCTTGCCGAATTCGCAGTAGTCGATGTTGGCGTCCACCACGCGCGTGCCGAATCGCTCGGCCTGCTCGCGGAACTTGGCCATCATCTCGGGGCCCGTCACGCCATGCGGAAAGCCGGGATAGTTCTCCACCTCGGTGGTCAGCATCAACTGACCACCCGGCAGCACCGGAGCGGGATTGGTCTGCGGAACGCCCACGAACACCACCGGATTCAGGTTGGCGCGCGCGGCGTAGATGGCGGCCGTCCAGCCAGCCGGGCCGCTTCCGATGATCACCACGTTCTCGATGCCAGTCGACATGCCGGTCACTCCGTTGCTGAGGGGCCACGCGGCCCGCGGTTCACTTGATCAGTCCGGCCTTCTGCGCCAGTTGCCGCGGCGGCGGCCACATCACGATGTCGCCAACGCCATCCGGCGGATCATGCTTCGCGGTGTTGCCGTCCTCGTGATCGCCGCCAAGACTCCACAGCAGTGCGCCCGTGGCGGTCACCTGGCCCCACGCGGTGTCGATCGCCTGCGGCTTGCTGCCCACATCGCGGTACTCGAATGCGCCGTACTTCTTCGAGTACGGATCCATGTTCATGCGTCGCAGCGCGAACTGCGGGAACACCTGATTGATGTCGCGCGGCCACTGCTTGCCGTTCTCCATGCGGAACCCGCACAGACCCATCGACACGCAGGTGCCGTCGATCTCCGCGATCACGCGCATGCGCAGCGCGAACACGCGCTGCATGTCGCCCAGCAGCAGGCTCACCGACGCGTAGCGCACCGCGTTCAGGTTGCTGAACTCGCTCGGCTGCTCGTTCATGGGGTCGTAGAAACGCATGCGCCAGCGACGCCACCAGTCGTCATACACGCTTTCCAGACGCTCCTTGGAGGCATCCAGGCTGCCGTGCACCTCGGCGATCGCGCGCCACTGCGCCGCGGCGCCGAAGCGCGTGATCGGCGCCGACTCGGCCTGATTGCGGCCAAAGCGCTCGGCGAACGCGGCGGCATTGGGCTGGCCATCGGCGCCGAACGCCTGCACCAGCACCGACTCCACCACCACGCGGTCGCCCTCGGGAATCTCCAGCCGCTTCATGCGCTCGTTCTCGCCGCGCTTGAGCATGGGGTACTCCTTCAGCGAGAACTTCTGCAGGGTCGCCTCGGGAATCTGATCCAGGTGATCCGCAAGGAACACGCGGTGCGCCTCGAGCGAACTCGCGAGCAGTTCAAGGGCCACCACCTTCTCCGTGGACATGCGCTGTTCCGCCGCCTGACGCAGCATGCGCAGGCCATCCACGCCGACCTGGAAGGCGCCGTCGAAATTCTTGGCGGCACCCAGCCGCTGCATCTCCAGCATCGCGTAGGCAGCCAGACCGCGCACCGCACGCAGGTACGGGAACGCCGCCTCGCCCACCGCCGAACCCGGTAGCGCCACCAGACCCTTCGCCTTCAGCGCTGCATCCACGCCCTGCTCGCCGTAGGACACGCCAAGCACGGACGATTCCCGCGAAGCGTTCAACGCCTTGGCAAGATCCGGGTTCTTGGCCGCCCAGTCGCTCCAGGCTTTGGCATCGGTCATGCCAGACCAGATGTCCGCCGGCATCGGCACCGAGCCATCGCCCGGCATCGCGCTGGCCTTGGTCCACGCGGGCCACAGCGTGGTGGCGGCGCGCGACTTCACGCTGACATTCTTCAGCCACACATTCAGGCGATCATTGATGCTGCCCTCGGCGGCAGTCGCCGGTGCCGATGTCTTGGCGGCGGGAGGCGTGGCGGCCGGCGCCGTCTTGGCGGCATCCTGCGCCATGGCAAGCGGACCACACATCAGCAGCAGCGCGGGAATGGTGTTCATGAATCGCATGCAGAAGCCTCCGAAGGGGCGGGCAGCATACCCCCGGACCTCGGGCTAGACTCGCCGACTCGCCATGCGCCGGGCCCCGTCCCGCATGCCCCACGCACTTGTCGCCTCAGGAGCCGTTGCATGATCATTGGAATCCCGAGTGAATCGAAGCCGCACGCGCGCGTCGCCGGCATGACCCGAACGGGCACCATGTCGCACGGACTCGCAACCACGGGCGGTCAGGCGTGAGCGGCGGCGTGCCCGACAAGTGCAATGTGCTGCTGGCTGGCAGCGGCGGCCGCGAACATGCGCTTGCATGGAAACTGCGCCAAAGCCCGCGCCTTGGCAAGCTGTGGGTGGATCCCGCCGCCAACGCCGGCCTTCGCCAGTTCGGCACGCCGTGCCCGCAGGGCTTCGAGCCGCGCAACCGCTTCCATCTTGAGCGCTTCCTCGAGAAGGAGAACGTGCAACTGGTGGTGGTGGGCCCCGAGGCGCTGCTCGAGCAGAGTTTCGCCGACGACCTGTCGAAGCCTCCGCAGCGACTGGTGTTCGGCCCCTCCCGCGCCGCCGCGCGCCTGGAGTGGGACAAGGCCTGGTGCAAGCAGCTGCTTCGCAGCGCCAATGTGCCCACCGCCGAAAGCCGCACCTTCAACGCGCAGCAGATCGAGGCCGCGTTGCACTATGTGCGCAGCCGCCCCGACCCCGTTGTGGTGAAGGCCAGCGGCCTGTGCGCGGGCAAGGGCGTGGTGGTGTGC